>JAJUJY010000044.1 GCA_029265085.1 Chloroflexota bacterium | reverse complement strand
TACTGCTCCGAAAAAGGGCTTGAATTTGGCGATATAAAAACACTGCTTCAAGCAGAAATAGATCAAATTTCTCCGTAATTTTTAGCAACATCAAAAATAAGACTTTCCAAATAATCATTGGAAAGTCTTATTTTAACAAGACCACAGTCGGTATCATAATGGAACTTTGGTCGGTTATGACATCAATTAATTCATCGTATCATGATGCAAAGAAAGGTCATTTACGATGAAACCTAAAAAGAATTTTTTTATTGTCGCAATGTTACTCGTCACATCGCTGTGTGTAGCGACAGGATTGGTATCCATTTTATTAAACCAAACGATCCCTACACAATCAAAAAATTCCAGCATATTATCCGCCACAGAATTGTCCATCTTGAAAGAAGCAAACAATTTAAAAGAAAATCTCGGGGATAAGGTGTGGCCAGGCTTTGGGAACCTTACGATACCTGTTGTTCTGTTTAACGAATCGACAGCCTTCCTGTCAGGTTCTACACAGCCTGATTCCGGATGGATCAGGGTGCCCAATAAAGAAACACAAGGACAGAAATGGAATTTATACTCCGAAACTTTGGTCAACGGGGTTCCGATATATTCCCAAATAGTAGAAGACCCGGGTAATAACATTGGCGCCTTTACGGTCAAAGTTAGCAACCAGTATACGGCCTCAATGACAACCTATGAATGGTCAAGAATCCTAATGGTAAATTATCTTAAGGAAGACCTCCCAGCAGGACTGAAACAAGGTTTTCCGTATTGGTTTTTTCCTTTCCGTCTATACACGATCGATTGGCACTTGATGGCTATCATGCATGAAAGTTTTCATGCCTACCAGGGTTCAATAGTCCCTGATCGTTTGGATCAAGCAGAATTGCTCCAACGCGAGATGGATAACCAGTACTTCTGGGAAGAAAATGGAGCCTCCAATTTATGGAAAGAAGAAGCAACCATACTACAGGCTGCATTAAAAGCTGATAACCAAATCGATCAAAAAGCATTGGTGGAACAATTTTTAAATCACCGCAAAGAACGCCGGATCACAACAAAATTAACAGAGTCAATGATTCAATATGAGCAAGAAAGAGAATGGTTGGAAGGGTTGGCTAAATATTTTGAATTATCTGTATGGAAAACAGCTTCATCAGATTCATCGTATGAGCCAATTAAAGAATTATCGAATGAGGCAAACTTTCAAGCGTATCTGACATATCCATCACGCTGGAAACAGGAACTTCAAACACTGGTCACGCAGTCTTCCCGGCCAGATGAAACCAAGTTCTATTATTCAGGCATGGCCCAGGCAATGTTGCTGGATTCAATGATGCCTGATTGGAAAACTCAAATATTCCAACCAGGCACCACTTTAGAACAGCTGCTTCAAAAAGCAGTCAACTAATCTTTCTAATTTTTTACCTTCCACAAGGTTGAATCGGGCGTGAAGAGTGGTGCACCAAAATCAGCCACTCCGAACTGCCCGATTTTTTCTTGTACCGGCACCGAAATTAACCAATCAATGAATTTATTTGCCAATTCATTGTTTATCTTTGGATTCTTCTCAGGATTAACCGCGATGACGCCATAAGGATTAAACAGGGCTTTATCGCCTTCGACCAAAATAGTCAATTGAATACCTTCTTTGGTACGGGCAAGATAAGTAGCGCGGTCACTTAATGTATAGGATTGCTGTTCTTCTGCCATGGTAAGAACAGCACCCATTCCCTGTCCGGCCGATACATACCAATCACCAGCAGGTTCAATACTCGCAACCTTCCAAATACTTTTTTCTTTGGTATGTGTACCGGAATCATCACCTCGTGAAATGAATTTTTCTCCGGATTCTGAAATTTTCTTGAATGCGTCCGCAGCAGAAGTCAACCCTTTGATTCCGGCTGGATCGCTTTCAGGGCCAAGAATCACGAAATCATTGTACATGACATCTTCACGGCGAACGCCATCGCTATTTGCCATAAACTCATCTTCTTTAGCCCGCGAATGTACCAGGAGCACATCGGCATTTCCATCCACCCCCAACTGAAGGGCTTGTCCAGTACCAACTGCAACCACTTCCACTTTACACCCGCATTCCTTCTCAAAATCAGGTAGCAAGTATTCTAATAAGCCCGAATCTTGTGTGCTGGTTGTGGTTGCCAGGATCAATTTTTGCCCGGTTGCAGATTGAGCTTGCACAGCCTCTGTTGGAACAGCCGTAGGCTCCACTGCTGCCTGGGTAGATTCAACAACCGCTGTCGGTTCAACCGGTGCTTCGGTAGGTTGAACATTACAAGCACCCAGAAGCATACCAAGTGAAATCACAAAAACAATAGCTAAATATATTTTTTTCATCTTCTCTTCCTTGGGTAAAATTTTTAGATCTTTTCCATTTATATTTTTTATAGGGATAATTGCGAAAATCTAACAAACAAATTCACCCTTCAAAAACGAAGAAGTCCTTGGATCTTTCGGGTTCTCAAAAAATTCTTCTTTTGGGGCTATTTCAACGATCTTCCCATTCACCATAAACGCAACACGATTTGCCAATCGTTTCGCCTGAAACACATTATGTGTTACAAACACAATGGTAGTTTTTTGCGTGTGGTTAATTTCTCGGATCACCTCTTCAATTAAGCCAACATTATATGGATCAAGATTTGCTGTTGGCTCATCCAGGAACAAAACCACTGGATCAATCAGCAAAGCCCTGGCTAAAGCAACACGTTGTGCTTCTCCACCAGAAAGATTTTTTGCTGCTTTCTTTGCCAATGCAGTCAAACCCAACTGCTCGATGACAGCATTTACCTTGACTTTTCCGTCCTTTTCCCCTCTTAACCTCAACCCAAAGACAACATTTTTCTCAACACTTCCCATTAATAGTGCCGGATGCTGAAATACGGTGGTAAGTTGGCGTCGAATTTTCAAGGAAACATTTTCAGGCACTATTGGTTGTCCTTGGTATTCAATCGTGCCATAAGTTGGCGATTCTAAAAAATTTAAAATCCTTAACAATGTTGATTTTCCGGAACCACTAGGGCCAACAATCGCCAATATCTCTCCAGAATGAATATCAAGGGATGGAATATCCAGAACAATCCGTTCCTCGTATTGTTTTTTTATGTTTTTTATCCGGTAAATCGGCTCCATTTTACCGCCCCTTTCCTTGCAACTGGGCAGCACCCACATTGATAGCAAAAGCTATCAGCAGTAAAACAATTCCCAAGCCAACCGCCAGATCAAAGTTACCTCGTCTTGTTTCCAACATGATTGCTGTGGTTAACACTCTGGTCGAATGTTCAATATTGCCGCCAACCATCATAACCGCGCCTACTTCAGAAATAATACTTCCCAGCCCCCCAATTAATGCTACCAATACCCCTTGCCTTGCTTCTAATAAAGTAACCCCAATTACCTGAAACGGCGTAGCTCCCAACGAGCGCACTTGTTGGCGAAGGGCAGGACTGACTTCACTCACCGCGGACATGGTGTATCCCACCACAACCGGGGCTGCAATAATTACCTGAGCTAAAATCATGGCAGGAACTGTAAACAAATCTGGAATCCAATCCAGATTTAATTTTCCAAGGATGCCGTTTCGGGAAATGAGCAAATAAACACCCAGCCCTACAACTACCGGCGGTAATCCCATTCCTGTGTAAATCAACGCTTGAATCACTCTTTTACCGCGAAAACGAACCATTCCCATAAATGCACCAAATGGGATGCCAATCACAGCACTGATTACCAACGCAATCCCGCTCACCTGAGCAGAAAGAATGATGATCTCCCATAAACGAGGATCACCTGAAAAAAATAATTTTAATCCTTGGATAATACCTTCCCAAAGTAATTCCAAATTTTGTATCCTTTAATAATAAATCAAACAAAATACTGTATACTTCGATCTATTCAACTAAACATTACTTGGATTATATCGAAAATCTCAACCATAGCAAAGTACTATTTTCATGGTATTTATCGCCACATGCCGCACAAATTTCTATACAATCAATTTATGCACAAAAATAATCTCAATACATCATTTGGAATGATGCTCCTGCTGTTTGCCCTGGTTTTGTTTGGTTTTCAGGGCTGCCAGTCCCCTTTACCCACTCTACCTACCGAAACCCCATTGATTGTTTTGATCCCATCGAACACAGCCTCTGCCAATCCATCCACAACCGTTTCTCCCTCAACTGCACCAACCCCAACAAATCCTCCAATCTCCACAAATACGCCAGAACCGGTGGGCTGCTTAAAACCCCCTGATGATTATGAAAAAGTATTATTGAATGGTTACCTGTTTAATCAGAGAACCGTTGCAATGTTACAGCATGCAGCTAATCTTTACCAAGGAGATATCGATATTTTGGGCAGCTCAATAACCCAGGGCAGTTTTCACGATAATGGTGCAGCAAGTTTTGGAACTCATTTAGGCGGTGGAGCAGTCGATTTATCAGTCATGCTGCCAGGCACATACACTGTTTTATATGACCAAATTCCTGATCTGATCCAGGCACTACGCCTGGCAGGATTCGCTGCCTGGCTGCGTGATTTTGATGAGGTTTATCCAGGTTCAGCAATTCATATTCACGCAATAGCGATTGGTGATCTTGAGCTTTCTCAACCCGCGGAAGATCAATTAACCGGCAAGTTTGGGTATTTCCGAGGATATAACGGACTTCCAATAAAAAATGGCCCTCCTGCCTTAGACCGGCATGGAGGTCCATTGATTTGCACCTGGATGTTACTCGCAGGTTATCAAGACCTGCGCATTCCAACCGTTACACCTTCCCCGCAATTATCACCTGTGAATTAATCCCCATACATCAAGCGAAAAGTTTGCCGGGAAGCTCGCAAAGCCAACTCAATGAATAATGCAGCAGTCCACCCGAAAAATGGAGCAGTTTTGGGCGGATTTCCTTCGGTTGCCATACCTGATTCGGGATGGTTTATTTCATTCATCAGTCGATCTAAAGTTCGTTGACACATATCATCAGCCAACTCACCAAAACCAGAAAGGTCTAAACCTTCCATGAGCAAATAATTAACGCTCACCCAACTCGGACCGCGCCAAATGGGTTTTGAGTCGGAATCCGGATCATCCAGTGCCACCGTTGGATATGGATAATTTACCCAAAATCCTTCCGGGTCACATAAATGATCCACCAGTTTCTGCGCCACATCTTTTTCAAGTTTTCCAGTTAACAATGGGAATAAACTGTATGGCGTTGGAACACATATTGGCCGGCCGTGTTGGCGTGCCCAAAATAATCCAGCCTGGCCGTCCCATAATTCTTTTTTCATCGTTCGTAATAAAGATTCAGCCCGATCATTCCATAACGCCGCACTCTGTTGATCACCCAAAGCATTGGCTATTTTACTCAAGCTTTCCATTTGCAAAAACAGATAGGTATTTAGGTCGGGTGAAATTACCGGATTATCATCTTCAATATCAGTAGGATCATCCATATCATTGGGGAACAATTGTGGCACTTCAACCAGGCCATCACCGTCTAAATCATTGTACTTAAACCACCATTCATTCCACCTGGTAAGGGGATCATAGATTTCAGATAAAAATTCTTTATCCCGATCCTCTTCATAAAGCTTCCATGCAATCCAAGCCAAAAGAGGCGGCTTGGTAATATCAGCATCCACCGGATTATCCCACTGGGTAATAATTCCATCATCATGAATTGCATCTGGGATCATGCCGTTTGACCGCTGATGATCTAACAATATTCTGAGCTGATCTTGTGCTAATCGTCGATCTACGTGCCGGTACGCCAAAGCATGGAAATAGGCATCCCATTGCCAGACCCCGACCGAATGAGCTTTAGAAGAGAGCATCGCCTCTCGAGTGAAATAGTAACGGGTGCTTACCAATCCAGCCTGCATCACCCACCACGCATAATAGTATTGTAGTTGATACCGGTCAGCGACTTTTGGTGCACGATCAAACCAATTATGCCAATTTTTTGCTGCTTCGGAAAACGAATATCGAATCGAAGGCACATAACGATTAAACCCTAGTCGAGGGGTAATATTGAGAATCAACCCGCCTACGTCGCCGGCAGCCAGTTTGAGGTTTAGCTTATATTTCCGGTTATCTAGAGCGCATAAATCATTCTCAATGATTGGCCGATTCGTTGTATAAGCCAGATTCCGGCGCATATCGCCAACTACTTTCAGTACGCCCCCTCGCTTATCTGTCTGAGCCTGATCCATATTGAACACACATTGAATTCCACAGGCTGACTCAGGGATTGAGAGCAATAGGCTTTCCGGGCTGATAAATGTTATTGAAAACACCCCAATTTCGGTTCGGCAATCAATTCGATGAGGATATGTGTCTAACTGATAATCCAACCGTTTTCCTTCTGCATCAGTAAACACAAATTGCTCAACAACCACTCCTTTTTTTTGTGATTGGAGCCCAAAATTATCATTTTTCCATTTTTCGGCCAGCCGAATTTCCAACCCCTTTTCCATCTGATAAACTAATATTCTAGATCCCCGCGCGCTAAACGGGATTCTCCGAATATCAATCTGGTTTTTTAGCATCCACAAGTAAGGAGAATCAATCTCAGCCATGAGTTAACACTTTCCGATTTTTGTAATTAAGGCAGTTTAAACAAATTTGATTACAAAGCCAATAGTTGAATAGCTTGCTGTTCGCAGATTTTTGAACAAAAACCGCAGCTTACACAAATTTTCGGTTTCACCAGGTAAGGTTTACCAAAACCTGCCGCCTCAACAAGTTCGGTGGTCTGCGTTGTAAGGCAATGGACTGGACAGATTTTTATGCAATCATTACATCCATTACATACCTCATACGTCCAAACGGGCTTAGGCCAATCCGAAAGCTTTAATCGACTTGCTTGCACGCCCTCAGAATCAATTACAGCCATAAACCCACATATTTTACCGCAGGTTCCGCAATCAATACATTTCTCAGCTGCAATTTGATGCACCTTTTTTCGCGACCCTTTAATCGCCTTCGTTGGGCACCAGTAAACGCAAAAGCCACAACCTACACACTGAGCAGTGATTTGATACGCCACTTTGAATACCTTTGTTCAGCCAAGTAAACCCAACAAGACGATCAACCATTGTTATTTATTATTGTAGTCGATACTCAATTATTTTGACACTGACAATTCTCCAGGAAACTTGCGACAGGTATTACGATCAACATCTCCAACGAAATTCATTGTAATCCAATCCTATTTAGCTGCTTTTCAGAAAACATCAGTCATGTTAATATTGTGCCCATGCAAACGCATGATAAACCAAGTTTTTATGTTGGCAGCATTCCCATTTTTGGTGACTTAATCCTAGCACCGATGGATGGGGTGTCGGATTTACCATTTCGGGTAATTGCCAGGCGGTTAGGCTCTGCAATGAGCTATACAGAATTTATTAACGCCAGAGATGTTGTGTTCCGCCATCCAGATTTACCGAGAAGATTAAGTTATATTGAAGAAGAGCGCCCAGTTGTTTACCAGCTCTTTGATGATGATCCGGATAAAATAATTCAGGCAGCGATCAAACTTCACACAAAATACAATCCAGATATTATTGACATTAACTTAGGTTGTTCTGCCAAAACGGTCACCCATCGTGGTGCCGGGGCTGCTCTCTTAAAATCTCCCGAAAAAATTGCTGAGATTTTTTCCCGATTGCGTCAGGCAGTTCCTATTCCAATCACAGCAAAAATACGCCTGGGTTGGGATGAACAATCTTTAAATTATATAGAAGTCGCACAGATCATTCAGGATAACGGCGGGCAATTAATTGCTGTCCACGGCCGCACAAAAAACCAGGCATACGCTGGGCATGCCAATTGGGAAGCTATCGCAGAAGTAAAACAGGCGGTATCCATTCCCGTAATTGCAAATGGCGATGTAAAAACCGTTGAGGATATTCACAAAATCAAGCAAGTCACCGGTTGTGATGGCGTAATGGTTGGAAGAGCCGCCCTGGAAAATCCCTGGTTGTTTTCATACCAGGATAAAGACCAGATCACCTCTGCACAAATATTTGCCTACATTACTGAGCATCTTTCGTTAATGATCGACTTTTATGGCGAAGAACGCGGAATGATTTTTTTTCGTAAATATCTAAATAAAATTTTGCATCTTAATCTTTTAGAAAAAGAAATACGATTAAGATTCTTAACCTGTCATGACTCCAAAGAATTAATACCCTTGATGCAAACCTATTTAAAAATATCTGTCTAAAACTTTTATATTAGGATTATTTGTGTAAAATTAGTATTTAAGATTTTAATCACTTTTTTCTGTATAAAAAATCTTGTATAATTTGTCTGACATTCCCTTTCTTGACTTCTTCCTATTTTTAGCAACATTTATAAATTAATCTAGGCTCCCAAAATTCTTCAACGCGAAGGGATCTCTTATCAATGCCGGAACGACCGGAAGTTAAACGCATCCTCAATCGCATTTTTGAAGCCTTACTGCCATTACTGGCAGTCCCGGTTGCTTTGCTCATTGGGGCTGTAATGCTAGCCCTTTTGGGTGCAAATCCCTTAATTGCTTACGGATCTTTACTGCAAGGTGCAGCCGGAACCATATCGGGAATAACCCAAACATTAGTAACAGCAACTCCGCTTTTACTGGTTGGGTTAGGAGTGACAATTGCCTTTCGGGGAGGGGTAATCAACATTGGTGGTGAAGGGCAAATCATTGTCGGAGCCTTAGCAGCAACAGCTGTTGCCATTTCTTTCAGCAACCTAACGGGTTGGATTTTATTACCCCTATGTTTAATTGCTGGAATACTTAGCGGCGCAGTTTGGGGTGGCATTCCCGGCTATCTAAAAGCACGGCTTGGGGTAAATGAAATCCTGAGCACTGTGATGATGAATGCAATTGCTGTTCAATTGGCAAATTATCTCCTCCGTGGTCCAATGATTGACCCCAAAGAAATCGAAGCAGGCACCCGGATTGCCCAATCTGCTTTGCTCCCCGCTCAAGTTTGGCTTCCACGTCTTGTTCCAAAAACACTCCTACACAGCGGAGCAATTCTGGCAGTTGTCCTTTCTATTTTGGTTTATATCTTCCTTTGGCGGACTACCATTGGCTATCGAATTCGCGCGGTGGGTCTTAATCCAAGCGCAGCAAAATATGCAGGAATCCCTGTATCACTCTACCAAATGATCTCCCTCGTTCTGGGTGGTGCGTTTGCCGGATTGGCAGGTGCAGTTGAAGTATTAGGAGTCCAACATCGTATGATGGAAGGGTTATCTGGCGGGTACGGTTTTTCCGGGATTGTTGCTGCGCTATTTGGCAACTTGCATCCCCTCGGAGCCATTCCCGCGTCAATTCTCTTTGGCGGCTTACTAGTTGGCGCGGACAAAATGCAGCGAGCCGTTCAGGTTCCTGCTTCACTCATAGAAACCTTATTAGGATTAATCGTTTTGTTTGTGGTAGGTAGTAAGATCTGGGCTTTACGCCGCGCTAGAAGGAGGGAAACGAATGTCTGACCTCTTTACATTACCCGTCCTCCTTGGAATTATATATTCCGGAATTCGACTTGCTACTCCATACTTGTATGCCGCAATTGGTGAAACCTTTGCACAAAGTTCAGGCGTCTTAAACCTTGGGGTTGAAGGAATCATGTTGATGGGAGCCTATACTGGCTTCTATATTGGCATGAAAACCGGCAACTTATGGCTGGGTTTACTTTGTGCTGCGCTTGTTGGAATTCTCATGGGCTTATTAATGGCAGTGATCAGCGTAACACTTAAAGCCGAACAAGGTATTTCTGGAATCGGTCTGCATCTTTTTGGCCTGGGATTATCGAGCCTTCTCTTTAAGAAGACCTTAGGCGGTGTAGAATCAATCACCGGTTTTCAACCAATTCGCATCCCGCTTTTGGGGGATATTCCTTACATTGGCGAAGTCCTATTCAATCATAACATTCTTGTTTACGGGGCATTTTTACTTGTCCCATTTTCCTACTGGGTTCTGAACAAAACCACATTTGGCTTAAAAGTTCGAGCAGTCGGTCAAAATCCGCAAGCCGCAGACACACTTGGAGTAAGCGTTAATAAAATTCGGTATTTCACTGTTTGTTTGGGTGGGATGTTGGCAGGTATCGCCGGGGCTTCGTTATCAATTGGATTAATTAACCTGTTTCAGGAAAACATGACCAATGGAATGGGCTTTATTGCAGTTGCATTGGTTTATTTTGGTGGTTGGCGTCCAACGGGCGTAATGGCCGGTGCATTACTATTCAGCTTTGTCAACGCACTGCAACTCTGGATTCAAGTAAAAGGGATTAATCTGCCTTCTGACATTGCCGTAATGATGCCCTATATCCTAACAATTTTAGCACTGGCATTTGCAGTAAAAAGAGCGAACCAACCTGATGCCCTTACCAAACCCTTTGAAAGAGGCGAAAATTGACGATTTCAATATTCCTTTAGATAAATCTTCGGATCGAATCGTTGGAGAAAGGAGTAAATTGGAAAAAATTGTCAGGCTGTTAAATCGAGTTGGTAATCCATTTTGTTGATTCACATGGAGGAGATTAAATGAAATCAGTTCTCTATCGCATCATGATCTTGGTTGTACTAATATCAATTGTACTGACCGCCTGTACTACGGCTGCAACTCCGGAACCAGTGAAAGAGGAAAAACCTTTCCGTGTTGCGATCATCATGCCCAGCTCTATTACAGATGCTGCTTTTAGCCAATCAATTTATGAAGCCCTCAAAACCATCCAAACAGAATCAGGGGGTGAAAGCAAATTTGAAATTGCCTATTCCGAAGGCATGTTCAATGTTCCTGATGCAGCAGCAGCTATCCGCGACTACGCTTCCCAAGGGTACGACCTTGTAATTGCACACGGCTCGCAATATGGCACATCTCTTGCTCAAATCGCCCCGGATTTTCCTGAAACCAGTTTTGCCTGGGGTACCTCATTAGACACATTCCAGGCACAAGGTATCAATAATGTATTTGCATACCAGGCTGAAGCCCAACAAGGCGGATATGTTTTGGGTACCATTGCTGCACTGATGTCCAAATCAGATGTCATTGGTATCAGTGGTCCAGTTGAAGCTGGTGATGCAAAATTATATGTTGATGGTTTTAAAGCTGGCGCATTGGCTGCCAAACCTGATATTCAGGTAAACATCTCCTATACTGGCTCATTTTCAGATGTATCATTAATGGCTGCGGCAGCTGAAACGCATATTGCCGCTGGCGCAGATATGTTAACTGGTTCCTCACAATCTGTTGTTGGCGCAATTGGTATTGCCAAAGACAAAGGCGCATTTTGGTTTGGTACCCAATGGGATCAAACTAATTTAGCCCCGGAAGTAGTCATTGCCAGCCAGGTCTATGATTGGACTGGAATTCTCGAAGACATGATTTCCAGCCGCAACGCTGGTGTTTTGGGCAATAAAGCCTATACTCTTACGTTTAAAAACGGTGGATTGGTCATTAAATATAATGACAAAATTACCGTACCCGATGACGTTAAAGCAGCTGCCGATGCAGCAATTCAAGGAATCAAAGACGGTACAATCAATCCGCTCCCGTAATCAATGAAATTTCCAGCCAGGGTGGTTCCCATCCTGGCTGGAATCTTATTCTGTAATCAAACAGAATATAAAACCATATAAAGGTAAGATGATGATGACTGAACTCCTTCCTTCCGGCCGTCCCCGCATCGATGAAATGAGAATGGAATCGATTGTAAAACGATTCCCTGGCGTTCTAGCCAACGATCATGTTGATTTTGATATTAAGGCCGGTGAAATCCATGCCCTGTTAGGTGAAAATGGCGCAGGGAAAAGCACTCTGGTCAGGCAGCTATATGGTTTATACAAACCTGATGAAGGCAAAATCATCATCAATAATGCTGTTAAACATTTCAATTCACCACAAGATGCAATTTCAGCTGGAATTGGAATGATCCACCAGCATTTTATGCTGGTCCCATCACTAACCGTGGTGGAAAATGTAGCCTTGGGGTTGAAATCATCACGTGGATTGGCACTGGATTTAGACGTAGTAGAAAAAAGAATTCGCCAGCTTTGCGAAAAATATGATTTAAAAATAGACCCCCACGCATATATATGGCAGTTGGCAGTTGGCGAGCAGCAAAGAGTTGAAATCATTAAAGCTCTGTACCGCGGTGCAGCTTTGCTGATTTTAGATGAACCGACAGCGGTTCTTACCCCGCAAGAAGTGGACGATTTATTTGGCACATTCCGGCAAATGGCCCAGGACGGGCATGCCTTAATCTTCATCTCACATAAACTACACGAAGTTTTGGATATCAGCAATCGAATCACGGTCTTGCGAGATGGCCGAGTTGTAGGTTCACGACCTACAGCAGGAGCGACAAAAACCGAACTTGCCCAAATGATGGTAGGCCGGCCAGTCATTTTGCAATATGACCGGCCTCCGGCTAATCCAGGGCCAGCCAAATTAGAGATTGAAAACTTAATTGTAAAAAGTGATCGCGGTGATGATGCTCTCCGTGGGATTAATTTTTCCATCCATGCAGGTGAGATTTTAGGTTTAGCCGGCGTATCTGGGAATGGTCAGCGTGAACTTGCCGAAGCTTTGGCAGGATTGCGACCGGTAATAGGCGGAAAAATAATTCTAGATGGTAAGGATGTCACCCAGACCAGCCCTGCTGCTCGCATAAAAAATGGTCAATCCTATATCCCCGAAGAACGAATGCGTGAAGGGGCTATCAAAGAATTCAGCGTGGCAGATAATTTCATTTTGGAAGACCATAATCAAGCACCATATTCCCGTAACACATTTTTAAACTTCAAGGTGATCGCGGACAAGACCCAGGAAATTGTCGATAAATACAGCGTAAAGACCCCTTCGATTGATACTCCGATAAAAAATCTTTCGGGCGGGAACATACAAAAGTTAATTCTTGCCCGAGAATTAGCCAGGAAGCCTAAAGTTTTGATCGCTTCTCAACCTACCCGTGGAGTAGATATTGGCGCAAGCGAATATATTCATCGCAGGCTGTTGGAACAGCGCGAAGCAGGTACAGCAACCCTCCTGATTTCCGAAGATTTAGACGAAATTCGAGCTTTATCAGACCGGATTGCCGTTATCTATGAAGGACAAATTGTTGGCATCGTAGATGGCCGGACCTCAACAGTCGAACAAATTGGCCTGATGATGGCTGGGGTCCGTGAAACATCCAATCCATAATAAGACGGATGGGAAAATAATCACAAACTTTGAATTGCGTAACGGATTGATTACAATAGGTAAAAACATTGATTCGGTGGTCGGTAATGAAATTCTTTACCGGCGTCAAGCCAAAGAGCTTGTCGAAAAGTACCGCCTTATAAAGGAGTCCACCGATCTATGAGCAATTGGAAAAAATATCATATTGCCTATTCAGTTAAAGATGCGCTTCAAGCTTTACAGTCTGCTGCCGGTCCAGCCATGCCGGTTGGGGGTGGAACTGACTTACTGCTTGAAATCCAACAAGGGTCTCACGACCCAATTAATACGCTGGTCGATATAACCCACATCGAAGAATTAACCAAATTAGAAATACGCGGAGATAATTTATTTATTGGTGCGGCTGTGCCTGTTAGAAAAGTCGCCGAATCCCCGCTTATATACCAACATGCAGCTGCGGTTTCAGAAGCTTGTGGATTAATTGGCGGACCGCAAGTTCGAAACACCGCAACAATTGGCGGGAATGTAGCCCATGCTTTACCAGCAGCTGACGGGATGATTGCGCTGGTTGCATTGGATGCTCAAGCTGAAATTGCCACTGCCGAAGACCGTCGACTGGTTCCCATACTCACCTTATTTAAAGGCCCTGGGAAATCTACCCTCGATCCTCAAAAAGAATTGCTCTGTGGATTCTATCTTTCATTACGATCGTCCAACCAAGGTTCGGCTTTTAGTAGAATTATGCGTCCTCAAGGAGTTGCCTTACCCATTCTAAATATGGCATTGTGGTTGGAAATCTCAGATCAAATGATTAGCAAAGCAAGGTTAGCCATTGGACCATCTGGTCCAACCCCCTCCCGAGCAGCCGCAGTTGAGGATTTTTTGCATGGCAAACGGTTCAGTAACGAATTGTCAGAACAGGCTCACAAAATAATTTGTGAAACGGTACGTTTTCGCTCAAGCCCGCAGCGCGCATCAGCAGAATACCGCTATGAAATCAGCCGTCCTTTGTTTGCTGATGTGCTTAGTAAAGCATGGCACCGGGCGAATTTAGTGGAGGTAGAATGAGTTCAACAGTGATTAATTTATTGGTTAATGGAAAGCCATATTCACTACCCGAAATCGAAGGCGAGATGCTTTCAGATTTACTACGCTACCGCTTAAAACTGACGGGCACAAAAATTGGTTGTAATGAATCCGAATGTGGTGCGTGTACAGTAATACTGGATGGAGATCCGGTATTGTCTTGCAGCTATCCAGCCGTTAAAGCCAACGGGAAATCTGTTCTTACCATTGAAGGATTAGCTGATTTCAGCTCACCAGATAGGCATAACTTACCAGAATTTAACCGGCTTCATCCACTTCAACAGGCTTTCATAACCCATGGCGCAGTCCAGTGTGGTTTTTGCATTCCTGGTCAAATTATGACATCTTATGCTTTACTGCAGCGCAATTCCAATCCTTCCGATGAGGATATAAAAGTTGCCCTTAAAGATACACTCTGTCGCTGCGCAGGCTACCCGACCATCATCAGCGCAATTAAAGCTGCTGCTGAGGCCATTAATACCGGAAAACCTGTCCAAAAACTAGAAGTGCCCCTATCTGTTCATGCAAAAAATTCCGTTGGAACGATCAGACCCCGTCAGGATTCCATTGAAAAAGTAACGGGGACAGCTATTTACACCGATGATATTTCCTTTGAAGGACTACTCCATGCACGCGTCAAAAGGGCTATGGTTCCATCTGCGATTTTAAAGCGATTGGATATTACAAAAGCTCAAAAGTTGCCCGGTGTTGTTGCAATATTAACTGCAAAAGATATTCCCGGCGAACATTATCATGGATTGGTAATATCAGATTGGCCAACCATGGTTGATGTTGGCGAGAAAATCCGCACAGTTGGTGACGCGGTAGCAATTGTCGCAGCTGAAACAAGAGATATTGCTACACAGGCATTAGATTTAATTGACGTTGAATTCGAATCCCTGCCAGTCATCAGTGATCCCGTCCAATCCCGCCAATGGGAAGGTGCGCCTGTCCATAAAACCGGAAATCTTCTAAAACATATTAAAGTTCGTAAAGGTGATGTAGAAGAAGGATTTAAGTATTCTGAGATCATCCTTGAGCATACATACCATACTCCGATGAATGATCACGCCTTTATGGAGCCGGAATGCAGCATAGCTCGTCTTTCCTCAGAAGGCCGGATGGAAATTTATGTTGGGTCCCAAATTCCATATTCTGATCGAAATCAAGTAGCTCGTGCACTGGGCTGGCCAGAAGAACAAGTACACATCATCGGCCAATTAATCGGCGGTGGATTTGGCGGTAAAGAAGACATTGCCGGGCAAATTCACGCCGCAATGTTATGCCTGGCGACAAAACGACCAGTGAAATTATTGTACGACCGTCACGAAAGTTTAATTGCCCACCCAAAACGCCACGCCACGCAAATTCGAGTAAAAATCGGCGCGAACCGAGACGGGAAACTTGTCGCCGTAGAAACAGAATTATATGGTGACACCGGAGCCTATGCATCTCTTGGTGAGAAGGTTATGACCCGAGCCACCACCCATTCATCCGGACCTTATGAAATCCCCCATGTTAAAGCGGATTGTTATGCGATGTACACCAACAATCCTCCGGCTGGCGCTTTCCGTGGATTTGGTGTGATGCAATCCGCCTTTGCCGTGGAAAGTTTGATGGATGTTTTGGCTGAAACACTTAACATGGATCCGGTTGATTTACGCAAGATCAACAGCTTGCGTGTTGGCAGCATAACAAACACCGGGCAAATATTAAAAGAAAGTGTTGGCCTGCTGGAATGCATTGATAAAGTGGATTCTGAAATGCGGAAACTGGCGGGCAAGAATCCATTTATGCCGGTTGTTGATGAGAAAAATCCAGCGTTAACCAAGGCGTGGGGATTTGCGGTTGGTTTTAAAAATACCGGGTTAGGTGGTGGTGCCCCAGATAAAGCTGGCGCAGAAGTGGAACTTCGCAAAGATGGAACCTTCCAGGTTCGCACTTCATCGGCAGAGTTAGGTCAAGGATTGCCAACCGTCTTACAATTAATTGCCGCAGAAGAATTAAACCAAAATCCAGATCGAGTCCATGTTTTACTTTCCGACACGGACTTAACACCCGATGGTGGGCCGACAACTGCATCTCGTCAAACGTTTGTCACAGGAAATGCAGTTCGACACGCTGCCCAGGTACTACGCCAGATGCTAACCAGTGAGTTAGCTGAACATTATGACGTAGCACCAGAACATATAAAATTTATTGAGGGGCTGGCACAGGTAAACGGTCAGACATTATCGTTATCCAGGGTGGCCGAGGAATTTATCAACACTGGTCGCAGTCCGGTTGCTTCATATACTTATTGGGCACCTGCCACAAGACCTTTAGGCCAGGGTGGAGATATGCATTTTGCCTATTCATTCGCCGCTCAAGCAGCTGAAGTCGAGGTAAATACCCAGACAGGCGAGGTAAAAGTTCTCCGGCTCATCATCGCAAATGATGTTGGTAGTGCGATAAATCCTTTAGGTTTAAAAGGCCAGATTGAAGGCGGGGCCATGATGGGGATTGGTCATGCACTCACGGAAAACTTCATATTAAAAGATGGATATGTGGTAACCGACCGACTTGCCCGATATAGAACGCCTTCAATCACTCTTACACCAGAAATTACTTCTTTCGTGGTTGAGCATCCGGTAGAGGCAGGCCCATTTGGTGCAAAAGGGGTGGGTGAAATCGTATTAATTCCAACGATTCCAGCGATTACCAATGCAATTTACAATGCAGTTGGAGTAAGGGTGGACCACTTACCCGTAGATCAAGAACAGATCCTCCAAACCATCAAGTCAAGATAGCTTCATTATTATCCAATGCAATGCTTTGAGAACTGGGCTTTTCATTACAGTTTTGTAATTGAAAAGTCCGGTTTTCATGGATCAGAGTGAATTGACTTTAATGCTAATCTTCGTTATTGTTATGGTTAACTTCGGGGGAAATCAACCGATTGGAGAAGGGGAAAATTGGCTACATCTTCAAATATCAATTCAGGGCAACCATCCTTAAGCGATTTGATTTCGAAATCTTGTCCATTGGCTTTTTGTGTAATCTCCCCAGACGGAACGATTTCAACACTTAATGGAAGTTTTAACGACCTCATTCCCGGAAAGCACGCCACAGTCGTTGGGAAAAATTTATTTGCTTTACTACCGCCAGACTATTCGAGTGTTCTTAACGCTTTCACAACTTCCACCCTGAAAGATCAAAAAACAACAGAATTCAACTATAACTACATCGGCCAGGAACTTAAGCATACGATTATTCCGTTTTTAAAATTATCTCAAAGTGATAAAAAACTTGTCATTTGGGTAGAAGACTTAACTCTGGCAAAAAATTCTTTTCAGGCATATTCAGAAAGTGAAGCGCTTAATCGGTCTTTATTACAGGCAATTCCTGATTTGATGTTCATCTACAACTACGACTTAATTATCCTGGATTATTACGCATCTTCTTTTGATGATCTGGTCACACCTCCAGACCAATTTATTGGAAAACCCTTAACTCAGGTCTTGAACCTTGACGAAAATTCAGCATATATTTCAACCATTAAAAAAACCATTGATACAGGTTTACCACATCATTATGAATTTTCGTTAGAAATTAGAGGGCAGCATAAAACATTTGAGGCGCGAATGGTTCCACTCTCAAATGATCGTGTATTAAGTATTGTACGGAATATCACCGAACGAAAAAAAATTGAAGAAGAACTTCGCCTTAGTGAAAATCTATTCCGAAATCTTTTTTCTCGATTGCCACTCGGTTTATACCGTACATCTGCCACTGGCAAATTACTAGAAGGTAATCCAGCGATCATTCAATTATTAGGTTTCAAGGATTTTAATGAAATCGTTGAAACAAATTTTTTTGATTATTTCGTCCAACCACAAGTAAGAACAGAAAACATCAATCAGATTTGTGCAAGCAAAACATCCAGGATTTTTGAATATCAACTGCGCCGCAAGGATAATTCCATCATTTGGGTTCGCGACCAATGCAAACCAATCTTTTCTGAAAATGGGCAGGTGGAATTTTTTGAAGGCGTATTGGAAGATATCACGAATCATACTATTGCTTTAGAAAAAATAAAACAATCAGAAGAGCTTTTCCGTTTATTAGCCGAAAAAGCAAATGATTTGATTAGCCTTCACAAACAGGACCTTTCCCTTCTTTATGTATCCCCTTCAGTATTCCACCTTCTTGGATATAAACCCGAAGACCTTCTCAATCAATCATTAATTACCCTGGTGCATCCAGATGATACTGAAAAATTAACCCAAGAGATCCATAACAACCGATATAAAAAATTAATCCCCAATATTGAAACACGTTGGATGAATAAGAACGGTAATTATCGTTGGTTCGAAACCAGCTTGCAACAAGTGATAGACACCAACGGTGAATTAATACAGGTTGTTATGATTTCGAGAGATATCGGAGACCGGAAACTCTCCGACAGCAAATTGAAAGACACCCAACTACAATTGGCTGAAAGGATAAAAGAGCTAGAACGTTCCACAAAAGAATTAAATTTGCTAACAGAAATGGCGAATATATTGCAAATAATTTCTGAGACAACCGAGTCAGGAGAAGTAATTCGAGCTTATGGGAACAAGCTATTCCCAGATTTACAAGGTGCAATTTATTTATTAGCTCCCGATTCAACCCAATTGCAAATATTCACCTCCTGGGGACAAAACCAACCATCTACCTATCCAATCATAAAGCTCGGTGATTGTTGGGCTTTAAGGCGCGGCCGAATGTATATTTATCATAATAACCAAACTGGACCGCTATGCACTCACATCCCCAAAGATTACAACGGATGTTTTTTGTGTTTACCGATGCAATCGGAAAATAAATCAATTGGCTTATTTACCCTTCAAACAAGCCATGCGAGCCAACAAATCAGTACTTCACAACAACAATTGGCCGCAGTATTTACTGAACAAATCAATCTGGCGTTATCAAATTTACGATTAAGAGATCGATTAAAAATCCAGGCCACACACGATCCGTTGACTGGCCTTATGAATCGTTATTTTATGGAAGAATCACTAGAACGAGAATTAAAACGGGCTCAGCGTAATAAAACAACGGTCGGAATAATCATGTTTGACCTGGATTATTTTAAGTCGTTGAACACTCGCTTTGGTCATCCAACCGTGGACAAACTCCTTCAAAAATTTGGGCAGCTTTTAAAAACGAATTTTCGCGCATCGGATATTGCCTGTCGTTATGGGGGTGATGAATTTCTCCTTATCCTGCCCGAAGCTGACTTAAAATCAACGTATCAAAAAGCCAATCAATTTCGGGAGATTGTAAAGGAATTAACCGTTCAAAACGACAAACATTCACCTCAATCCATCTCGATTTCCGCAGGTGTTGCTGAATGGCCAACCCACGGAAACAGTACTGCCGAACTCCTCAACAGGGTTGATGAAGCTCTACTAAAAGCAAAAGAGCAGCATGATTGTATACGAATAGCAGATTGAATTAATTGACAATTTTTTGGTGGAACCATGTCGGATTTTACCCGTGACTTGCTAGTTCGAGGAATTGCCTCCGCAAAAGTCGGAGAACGAAAAGAAGCTCAATATTACCTTGAGTGGTTAATGCGTTTAGATCCCCCTCTGGAAGAACAGATGGAAGCCTGGTATTGGTTGAGTGAGGTTGTAGAACCAATTCACCAGAAAAGATTATATATTGAGGAAATTTTATCAAGGAATCCTGGGGATGCACGCGCAAGAAAGAAACTGGCCATCCTTGACGGAAAGCTAAAAACTTCAGAAATAATTGATCCAGATAAAATAACTACAAGCGATTCTCAAAAGTCACTTTCACCGATCGATGCCCAAAGGTTTACATGCCCAAATTGTGGCGGCAAAATGACCTTTTCCCCGGATGGACAATCTCTCACCTGTGAATATTGTGAGTCCAGGCAATTTTTAAAATCAGCGCAAACTGATCCTGCTCATGTTTCTGAAGACAATTTTATAATCACACTCGCAAAGGCGAAGGGGCACCTCGTTCCAACCCAAGCCCATTCCTTTAGATGTCAGGGTTGTGGTTCAGAATTTCTATTACACGCCGGTGAAATCACATTTATCTGTCCGTATTGTGATTCGGATTACGTTATTCAGAACCCACCGGCATGTGAAACGATTCTTCCCAATGGATTGCTTCCCTTTCGATTAACAAATGTTGAGGTCAGGAATATTATAAAAGGATGGTTTTTAGAACAAATCCCTGATCAGAAAATTAAAATTTCGCGCATTAAAGCTTACTATATCCCTATCTGGACATTTGATATTGGCGGGCAAATTACCTGGAAATGTGAAATTTACCAACAGCGAAAATGGGTAAAAATCAGCGGACAGAAAGTTATTTTGCATAATGACTTGCTAGAATTGGCAGGTAAAAATTTTCCCTTAGAACTTCATCCAATCTTAAATACATTTCCATTATCAAACCTGGTCCCGTATGATCCCCGATACTTTGCCAACTGGGTAGCTGAAAATTTTCAGGTTTCAGTAGGAGACGCATCTTTACAAGCAAGAAAAAAAGCCTATGAAATAGAAAAAAATTTAATCCTTGAGAATTATTCAACCCCAGTTCGCAATATTTTGCCTGATTCATCCTCGATTTTGGTTGATGCATATAAACTAATATACTTACCTATATGGTCAACCAGCTATTTGTTTAAAAATCAACCTTACCGAATTGCAGTAAATGGTTTTTCGGGTGAAATACTTGGAGAAAAACCAAATCGAAACAACAGTAACTTATTTGAAAAATTGTTTGATCGTAATGAAAGCTAAATCAAATTGACCAATCCCTAGCCCAGGATTAGAATGAACATAATCGATATGGGTTCAAAATTCTTTTACAGAGGAGAAAAAAATGCCCGAAGGAAATAAACGCCTTATCACCGCCGAGGATTTATACCAGATAGAAATCGTGTCAGGAACAAGACTCTCTCCTGATGGACAAAAAATCGTATTTGCACAACAAAGAGTTGATGCAAAAACAGAAAAAAAATATGCAAACCTTTGGGTGATTGACACAGAAGAAAAAAAACCACACCAATTCACCTATGGAAATCATGTTGACGTCCGTCCTCGGTGGTCGCCGGACGGGCAACAAATTGCCTTTTTATCCAATCGGGAAGATAAAGAAAAACCGCCAAAACTGTACTTAATCCCACCCTATGGGGGTGAAGCCCATTTATTAGTAGATATCCCAGGTGCTATTGGAGATTTCTCCTGGTCGCCGGACGGCAAAAAAATATTATGTATGGTGCAAAAAACCGATGCAGAAGTTCTTGAACGAGAAAAAGATGAAAATAAAAAGAAACTTGGAACTCCATCGCGTCATTACGATCGCTTATTTTATAAATTGGATGGCTATGGATATTTACCGAAAGAACGTTGGCACCTCTGGATTGTAGATATCGAAAAAGGTGAAGCAAAACAAATCACCGATCATGCCGTCTATGACGAACGAGAAATCGCCTGGGCTGCTGATGGCAAATCGATTGCGTTTGTATCCAACCGCACAGAAGACCCCGATTCATATCCTGATTATGATGATCTGTTCATCATGGATCTGGACACAGGAGAAATGAAGAAAATTGATGCCCCAGTTGGTGGGAAAGGGTTGCCAAGTTTTTCACCTGATGGGAAATGGATCGCTTATGTTGCCCAAGAAGGAGAAGGATTAGGATACAAAAATGCGAGTCTTTGGATTGCTCCCCTAGATTTTTCAAATAAAACCACCAACCTAACCGAAAAAGCTGATTTGCATGTCTCTGCCTGGACCATTAATGATCTTGGTGAAGCTGAAACTATCAATCCCACCTGGTCATTAGATAGTAAAAAAATCTATTTCCAGGCGGTTATCCACGGCAATACCTATTTAATGAGTTTGGACATTGAAAGTCAACAGCTGGAAACCTTGATTGGTGAGAGCGGAGTTGTAAGCAGTTACTCCTTTGACCGAACTCAAACCAAAATGGCTTATTTTTACGGAAGGATCAATGATCCTGGCCAGATTTACATTCGCGACATGGCAACCGGATCTGTCCAGTGTTTAACCAAAATCAACCAAACATTATTGGAGCAAATTGATTTAGGCACCATTGAAGAAGTCTGGTACAAGGGAGCAGATGGAAATGATTTACAGGGTTGGATTCTAAAACCACCTTCTTTTGATCCTGCCCAAAAATATCCATCGATTATGGAAATTCACGGCGGTCCACTTACCCAATACGGTAATTTGTTCATGCATGAGTTTTACTATCTGGCTTCCAAAGGATTTGTTGTATATTTCACCAATCCTCGGGGAGGACGTGGTTATGGAGAAGCACATGCTGGTGCTATCCACGGCAATTGGGGTGATGCAGATTATCGCGATTTAATGGCCTGGGCTGACTATATCGCCCAAAAACCTTATATTGACACCACCCGTATGGGTGTAACCGGTGGCAGCTATGGTGGGTATATGACAGTCTGGATTATCGGCCATACACAACGATTCAAAGCTGCAGTAACCCAACGGTGTGTCAGCAACTTTGTTTCTATGTGGGGATCAAGTGACTTCAATTGGGTATTCCAACAAGAATTAAACAACAAAATGCCCTTTGAAGACCTTAAATACTACTGGGATCACTCTCCTATCGCCTATATTGGCAATGCAAAAACCCCCACGCTGGTCATCCATAATGAAATGGACCACCGCTGCCCTATTGAACAAGGCGAGCAGGTCTTTGTCGCGTTGAAGCGTTTGGGAATTGATACGGAATTTGTTCGTTTTCCGGAAGAATTCCATGGCCTTTCACGCAATGGCCGAACAGATCGCCGAATTTTACGACTGTCCCACATTGCACGTTGGTTTGAAAAATATTTGAAAGATTAGCTCACTTTTCACTGATAGAAATGACCTGGAAAATATTCCAGGTCATATTTTTACAACATCTTATTGGCTATGCGCAGTTATTAAATTGTTTTTGGCTGATCCCTCGTACAAAAAGTTGCACTTTTGGTTGAAATGTTATACAAACATGATCAGAACTTCTTTTAGATTTTGGAGCCATCAGATGCAAGAATACGACTATATCATCGCAGGTGGCGGAGCTGCCGGTCTTAGCCTGGCGGTATATTTGGCGAATTCTTCACTTAACCAAAAGAAAATCCTTTTGATTGACCGGGAATATAAAAAAAGCAATGATCGCACATGGTGTTTTTGGGCACAAACACCAACCCTTTTTGAAGGGATTTACTACCGTTCTTGGGACAATCTCCGGTTTATTAGCCAGACGGTCGATTTACAATTTTCTTTAAATCAATACCGCTATAATATGGTCAGGGGAATCGACTATTATCAATATTGCCAACAAGTTCTGGCCCGATTTCCCAATATCAAATCAGAAATCGAGGATATTCAACAGGTATCCGACACAAATCAAGGCGTCATAGTGAAAACTTCCGGGTCAGAAATTCATGGAAAATTTTTATTTGACAGCCGGTACACCTGGAAAGATTTTCAAATACCACCCGGAGAATACCACAACTTAAAGCAGCATTTTTTGGGTTGGGAAATTTCCACTGATTCTCCCATCTTTAATCCAGAAGAACCCATCATGTTTGATTTTCGTACGCCACAAAATGGCGCAATGCGTTTTATGTACACCCTCCCATTGTCAAAAACAAACGCGTTGGTGGAATATACACTCTTTTCGGCTGACCTTCTATCCAAACAGGAATATGTCAATGCACTTGACCAATATCTTCGTGAGGTATTTCACCTCAATAATTATCAAGTACTTTCTGAAGAAGCCGGTATTATTCCCATGACCGATTACCCTTTTAAACGCCGGGGTGGCAAGCATATCCTGAATATCGGCACCCGTGGAGGACGCGTGAAAGCCTCAACTGGTTATGCATTTTTGCGAATACAACGAGATTCTGAGGCAATCGTTCGTTCGCTGGAACAACATGGCCACCCATTTCATATTCCGCCTGCACCACCCAGATACCATTCATTTGACCGCACCATGCTGCAGGTTATGTACCGTAATGGTGGGAAAATGCACCAAATCTTTACAGACCTGTTTAAGAATAATCCAATCGATCGTCTCTTTCGTTTTCTCGACGAAGAAGGTCCGGTCTGGGAAAATCTGTTATTGATGGCCTCAGTTCCTACAATTCCTTTTATCAAGGCATTTGTTCGGTCAAATATTTTTCGAAAAGTTTAAATGCATCTTCTCCTATAGCCACCCTTGAAAACGATACATCATTATGCCAATATATTCTTTTAAACACGCAGTAGTTATCGAAAGATTTCCTGCACTTGGGAATATATTAATCAATTGCGCACCAAACTCTGCTTTCCATAAATCATTCCAGCTATATTCGGTCACAATATAATCGGTTGGAACTGGAATTACTGAAATACCTTGTTTATTAAATAATGCAACCGACCGCGGCATATGCTGCGCAGATGTAACCAGCAGTACAGTTTTCACTTGTTTTTCGCGCAGCATTTCGCTGCTGTATAGCGCGTCTTCATACGTGTTTTGTGATTTTGTTTGCAGCCAAAGATTTTCATCAGGAATTCCTACCAGTTTTAAAATATCTGCCATTTCTTCAGCCGGTGTGCTTGGACGAGAATCCAACCAGGTGATATTCCCGCCGCTTAACAATAAGTAGTTTGCATTTCCGTTTTTAAATAATCTCGCCGCGGTTAAGACACGATCGCCAGCACCATTAATTTCCGCTGACATCCGCGGATAACTCATCGATTCCGTGCCACCGCCTAGCACCACAATGACATCAGCCTGTGGTATTTCTGCGGGCGGAAAATATTGCCATTCCAAACTCCTGGCCAATCCGAAAGCAACCCAACGATTTCCTCCTAACCACAAAACAGAAAAGGCAATTAAGATAAACCAAAATGCAGCTTTTCGTTTTCGCCATGCGACCAACCCAAAAAGTAATAAAACACTAGCCAACCCAATCGGGTAAATCAATTGGGGAATGAATTTTGATAAGTACACAAACATCGTAGAAACTCCTTGTTGTTTGAAAACATGTAGATCATAACATCAAATTACGTTTTACATGATGTTGACACCACCTGTTGGTTTAGCTAAATTGAGAAGAAAGGGAAAGTGAACACATGAAAACCATACGCAAAATCATTAGCAGCATCTTATTAACAATCATCGGTATATTTGGGGTAATTATCCTGGTTATAACCGGTATCATCACGTATGATAGTTTGCTCCCATCCCAAACCGCAATAGATTTTACCAATATCACGTACACCGGGAAGAACGGGCAAGAATTAAACGCATACCTAACAAAACCTGAGGGAAATGGACCATTTCCTGCGGTTATCATGATCCATGAATTTTTTGGCATAAACCAGGATATTATCCTCAAAGCAGACGAATTAGCCAAACAAGGCTATATCGTTCTGGCACCTGACGCATATCGCAACCAAACCACAAAGCTCGTACCGCGCGCAATTTGGCTTGTCAGCACCACACCCCCAGACCAAATAGCCTCCGATCTTGATGCAGCCTACGAATACCTCCTCAGCCTTCCAGAGGTAAGCACAGATCAAATTGGCGCGGTTGGGTTTTGCTTTGGTGGCACACAGGTTATGCGTATGGGAGTTCGTAACCCTGATCTTGCTGCGGCGGTCATTTTTTACGGCAATAACCCCATCCAAAATCCATCTGAACTAGGCAGCTTAGGAGCTAATGGGCCAGTTTTAGGGATATACGGGGAAGAAGATATGGGGATTCCATTAGAAGAAGTGGAAGGTTTTAAAGCTGCCCTACAAACTCAAGGGATTGAACATCAAATTACAGTGTATCCCGGGGTAGGCCATGCTTTTGTCCACGCAGATAATATAAAAACCGCTGGCGCAGCCCAAGATGCCTGGAATGAAATGCTCGCTTTTCTTGAAAGTAATCTAACAAAATAATCTTTTGATCCTTAAACACGAAAGGCCTGCATTCGCAGGTCTTTTTTGTGTTCCAAATTTCTATGATAAACTAGCACCAAGTGAGAAAATGAAATCAAATCCGATGGATCAAAACGCAACCCCATTGCTTCTCCAGGAATTGGAAGGCACACTGGAACGAATTACCTATCAGAATGAAGAAAATGGGTATACCGTTGCGCGTTTAATTCCCCGCGGCAAATCAAATGAAGTTACCATTATTGGCAATTTTTCCGGCATCAACATTGGTGAATTGCTTCGGTTAGAAGGAATTTGGGTAACGCACCCTCAATACGGTCGGCAATTTGAAGTCCGCAAATACACAATTCAATTACCAGCCACCATTGAAGGGCTATGCAAATATCTTGGCAGCGGTTTAATTAAGGGAATCGGTCCTGCCAACGCCCGGCGAATCGTTAATCATTTTGGGATGGATACCCTGGATATTATTGAAACCTCGCCGCATCGTTTACGAGAGGTTCCTGGTGTTGGCGATAAGCGTGCTGGAATTGTTGCATTGGCCTGGGCTGAGCAGAAACAAATCAAAGACATCATGTTATTTTTACAAAGCAACGGCGTAAGCACCAGCCTTGCGGTGAAAATATTTAAACAATATGGGGACCAATCCATCCAGGTTGTCCGTTCCAACCCCTATCAGCTTGCCGGGGATATCTTCGGGATTGGGTTTAAGACAGCGGATCAACTTGCCAGGCAGCTTGGTCTTCCGCCTGATTCGCCAATGCGCATACAGGCTGGTATTCTATATGCACTTGGTCAGCAATCCGATGAAGGCCATTGTTTTGCTGAACCAGAAGTTTTATGCGGAGAAACGAGTAAAATACTGGAACTCAACCCGGAAATGATTCGGTCGGAAATTAACAAATTAATCATCCAAGGTGACCTTATCTCTGAAGATGAAGCAATATATTTACCTCCCTTCTATTACGCTGAAACTGGCGTAGCCAACAAACTGCAAAAAATACTCCATTCCGTTATAGATCGTTTGAAAAATTTTCAACAAGAAAATTGGGAACAAGCATTTTCCCTGTTAGATGAATCGGCCACGATTCAATTAACTACCCAACAAAAAGAAGCTGTTCGCAATTCTTTAACTCAGAAGGTCAGCATATTGACCGGCGGTCCTGGTACTGGAAAAAGTACGATCACAGGCTCTATTATCAAGTTATTGCGGGCTCGTAATAAACGCGTTTTACTGGCAGCACCTACGGGACGCGCGGCTAAACGTTTAAGTGAAGCCACGGGACTCGAAGCGAAGACAATCCATCGACTTTTGGAATTTTCTCCTTCAATTGCAAGTCACTTTGTCCGTGACCAGTCCAATCCTTTGGATACCGACATG
>JAJUJY010000135.1 GCA_029265085.1 Chloroflexota bacterium | reverse complement strand
CCCATTCCCCCCATTTCCGGTAACCGATCCCATCCACCAGCACGCGTGTCCGTAAATGGGGGGAACCAAAGGGGGGCTGAAGGCTTTGTGACCTCTCCTCGGCCCTCTCCTGAAGGAAAGGGGGTTTGACCTACCGCCTGCTACCTGTAGCCTGTGTTTTTTTATTCCAGCCCTTTTTGCGGTTTTTCGGGACGGGCAGCGCCGCAAACCCGGCATTCCATATCCTCTGCGCCAAAGGCCACCGAGCAGTTGGGACAATTTGTATACCGGCTCCAGGCCTGTTCAAGCTGAAAACGCTCCTGGCGCTCTTTTTCCACCCGGTCGCGGTAGCTGGCTTCAATCGCTTCGGCCGTCTGGCGGATGACCTTCCAGGCACGCTCTTTGAGTTTAAGCTGCTGCAGTGTTTCAGCAAGATCAGCGCCGCTGTCCAGGGTCCTGTCGGCTGCTTGGTATAAATCCATGGGTGAAATTCGGTCGCGCCGCACCAGCAATTCAATCCCCTTACCGGCCAGGTCAAACAATTTTTGCCCGCCAGATTTGATCGCCTCCAACACCCCTTGAGCCGTCAGGTCGTTCACCTTGACCTCGGTACCATTCTTCAAGGCGGTCAAATTCACCGTCATTGCTGCTACCGGGGCACGTCCGGTTAACAATGAAACCGTTACCGTCAGAGTATCCGGATTACCCGCCGTAGCAACACTGGTACGTGCGGTTTCAAACTCGCTGCTCAGTGCAGGAACCAGTTCATAGGGCTTCACGCCCTGGTAAAAGGCTGTATTATCGCTGGCAACAACCGCCGCTGCCGCGCCAATTCCCAACGCACCGGCCACACCCGCCAGGATATCCTCGCTTTTTCCATCGGTTGTTGGCGGGGCATTCTTCGCAAATGCTTCTTTCAACTTTGCAATCCGTTCGCGCTCTCCCTGGTTGCGCTGCATAATTTCGCGCTTGCGTGCCAGGATAGTCGGCAGGTCCTTAGCCTTATAATTTTTGGCAAAGAAATCTTGATCGTATTCATCCAGCGTGCAAAAAACGGCTTTAAGATCATCATCCAACACCGAAAGCTGTTCTTCATTTAGTTTGGAGAGCGCAGAGTTATCCATATCTCACCTTTGAAAAATAATAAATACCGTATCTCAATTGTATTATAAGCATTGAATTATAAAAGAGCGAGACCATCTTGGAACAGGTAGTAAAAAGTGAAGATCATTACACTTCGCTGAATCTCAACGCGTGCCAAAAAGTCGTACTCAACCCCGTTTCCAAGAATCAAGTAGCCAACAAAAAACATCTCATTTTCTCTATGCGGAACCGTTGTCTGCAAAAAATCGGAACTTAACTTTACCGCCATTATCGCCGTTCAATTCATTTTTCGTTGATTCGGCAAGTTAACGGCCAATAAAATATTGCTCATACAGTTCGTTTTTAACAAACACCAGGCCAAAATCATCCCGATATGCCAGGGTATAACCCTGTATGCTTCCAGATTCTGCGTCATGGTAGAAGACACGACTTTTCTCAAGCGCAGCGGCGTCGATTGCCTTTGCATTTGGATTGATGTAGTCGCGAATACGTTCCTGCATCACCATAACCACATCAAAGTTACGTTGTTGGATGTAGTCATAGTCGAGCATCTCAAAAATAGCTTCTGTACCCCAGCCCGTGTCCGGCGGAAGGTACATGCGAACTTCATGATATACATAGAGGCTGCTATCGCCCAGCGGAGCAAGCGCATCGATTGCTTTATGGGCAAAAACAATTGCCGTGCTATCTGCTTCGCGAGTCAACTGCTGGTTAAAGCGCCGCACACCATTATACGTAAATTGGCCAAACTGGGCAAAAATAACCAGAGTGGCCAGCAAAGGCAAGGCCAGTTGCGGGGTAGATTTAAATTCGGACAGGCGAGGCAGCCGATCTGGCAGAAAAACAACCAGGCTCGAGAAAACAGGCAGCATAACCGGCAGCCAGTACTGTGCCTTAAAATGGATAAGGACAAAGACCATTACCGTCAGAGGGATAGCCCAGGCAAGGATGATTGCATTCAACAGGCGGCGGGGTCCGCGCAGCGATCCCCAAATAGCGGCGGCAAAGGCTGTCAAAAGGAAAATTGCCTGCCCGAAATTGGCTTGTACCTCACGCCAGGCAGCTGTAAGCCCGCGAGCATAGGCAATTTCGTAACCTTCTGTCAAAAGGCGGGCCTGGCTGCCCATCACCCGAAAGAAGCGCTTTCGCACACTTTGATAAATCAGAATAGGGTTGGCTGCCAAATACGCAAGCGCCATCACCGCCAGGAAACCAACAGATGCCAACACCAGACGCGGCAGCGAGGCTTTCTTTGTATAGAAACCAATCAACAGATACACAAACACAGCGAGAAAGAAATAAAAGCCAATGCCTTTGATCTGAGCAGAAATGCCGCACATGGCGGCAGCCAGGTAATAGTTACGCCCAAAACGCAAGGCATCCCGATCGAGGAAGAAAATCGTTGCAACCGCAAACAGGATGGCAAGGCTGTCCGGATGCCACCAGAAGTTGTTTCGCACCAGGGCTGGCACGGAAAGCAGCAAGGCCAACAACACCACTGACTTGTACGAACGGAATCGCGTTTGCAGATACACCAGCCCGAACACCGCCAACAACATAGGCAGCACGCTGACCACCTGGCGCAGAATCAGCATTACCAGGGGAATGTCGCCTAATCGGTCCGCAAGAGCTAGTGGAAGGATCGACAGAGCCGATACAGCAAAATAGGGGTAACCGTAGAAGTAGTAATCGTAAAAGGCAAAATTGATCAACGCCTCCTTGACAGACGCGGCAGGCTTGATCATGTCAAACACATATGGCAAAGGCACGGCTTCATCTGGCTCGAAAATGCGCACCATATTAATATCATTTGAGGCTATCGCATTTGGCCAGCAAAAAATGGCAAAATAGGCGGCGGATATCAGCAGCCCGAGCAGCATGTAGCGTTTCTGAGTGGGGGACATTAAACAGATATTATAAGTTAATTTCTTTAAAGAAGGAGAGGTTCGGTGGGAAAAGTTTTTTGGCCGGTATCCATTTAGCAGGGAGAACTGCACTGCAGAAGATTCCTTTGATTGCCCATGAACTTATAGAATCACCAGAAGAAATACTGGTCATTTGTCACCTTAAATGATTGACATCTGAGCTTGCTTTGACTGCCAAATTGAGTAGAATCATATTCACAAGATTGAATATGATTGAAATTGAACCAACCTCTCCCATTTATGAACAACAGGCGCAGTTTCTAAAACTGCTCACCCATCCAGCGCGGCTGGCTATTTTGGACGTACTGCGCGACAACGAAGCCTGTGTCTGTCATCTGGAGGCTGTACTGGGCTTCCGCCAGGCGTATATTTCACAGCAGTTAGCTGTGCTGCGTGAAGCAGGCCTGATCCAAGACCGGCGCGAAGGCTGGAATGTGTTTTACCAGGTCAGCAATCCACAAATATTTACTGTGATTGATGCAGTTGAATCGCTTGCCCATCCTGGGCAGGTCGAACGGCCGCCCCGTCCCCAAGCGGTCAATTGCCTCTGCCCTAAATGTTCGGGAAAGAATTAACCCTCGCATTCGATATAGATCAAAGGAGAATCATCTATGTTAAACATCAAAATCCTTGGCGGCGGCTGCGCCAACTGCAAACGGTTGGAAATGTTGACTCGTGAAGTGGTCAACGAATTAGGTATTGAGGCCGAATTCATCAAGGTCACTGACCACAACGAGATTATGCAATACCCCATCCTCTCCACACCCGCATTGGTGGTGGACGAACAGGTGCTCTCTTCTGGCCGCATTCCCAGCAAGCCGGAAATTACTGAATGGCTGCAGGCACGCTAAGAACAATACCCAGTACGGGCGAGGGAACTCGCCCCTATTTTTTGCGCAAGTTTATTCAATTATTTGAATATGATTGATATTATCGAGGGAATGATATGGATTCTGTCTTAACCTATCTTGGATCGCTGCTCTGGTCGGGGTGGACCAGTCTGCTGGATTACCTGGCAGCCCATGTGCTGCTCTGCCTGGTACCCGCCTTTGTCATTGCCGGATATTTAAGCGCGATGGTCCCCAAAGAAGTGATCACGCGTTACCTGGGGCCGCGCGCCTCCAAATGGATCAGTTACCCGGCTTCGGCCATTGGGGGTTTCTTACTGGCGGTCTGTTCCTGCACCATTCTGCCGCTCTTTGCTGGCATCTGGCGGCGCGGCGCGGGCTTAGGGCCGGCAATCACGTTCTTGTTTGTCGGACCGGCGATTAATATCCTGGCCATTGCCTATACCGGAGCGGCCATTGGTACGGATATTGCTTTTGCCCGCCTGCTGCTCTCCATCCTTTTTGGGATCACGCTCGGTCTCATCATGGCCTGGATCTTCCGCAAAGAAGAAGCCGCCCGCACAGCCGAATTTTTAGCCAACTCGCCCTTTGGTCAAACCGCAGCAGTAAAACCGGCGATCTGGGTCATGCTGCTGCTGCTGGTCGCCGTGCTGGTTGCTGGAACGCTGCAGGTTGATGTTCTCACGCACACCTACTTTTCCATTTTGCTCCCCATTTCTTTCCCCGCCGGGCTGGAAAATGCGCTCGCCAGCGCCAACCTGACCTTCCAGGGGGCGCTGTTGATTGTGCTGCTGGTCGTCATTGGTCTGACCGCAAGCCGTGGAATGAAAGATGTTTTGGACGGGTTTAATCGTTGGACAACGGCCTCGCTAATTCTGGTGGGAGTCACCATCCTGGCAGCCGCTCCATCCGTCCAGACTGGCAGCCTGGCGATTGGTATTAATGGCAAGTTCATTGCTGAATTGCTGCTGTTAGCCGCGATTGTAATCGCTGCCCGGCGCGGTTTCAGCCAGGATGAGCTGGCCGGTTGGATCTGGGAATCCTGGAAATTTGTTAAACAAATCTTTCCCCTGTTAATTGTGGGCGTATTTGCCGCCGGAATAGTCAAAGCCGTCATTCCGGAAAGCTGGGTGCGCACCTTAGCCGGTCAAAATACAATCTGGGCAAACCTGATTGGGGTTCTGTTTGGTGTATTCATGTACTTTCCCACCCTGGTGGAAGTTCCGGTGGCGCGTATGTTTCTTGACCTGGGCATGGCGCGCGGACCGCTGCTGGCTTACCTGCTGGCCGATCCCGAGCTTTCCATCCAGTCGATCCTGGTCTTGAATAATGTGATGGGCAAAAAGAAAACCGCCATTTATGTCGGGTTGGTGGCTGTCTTCAGCACGCTGGCAGGCTATCTGTTTGGCATCATCATCACTGCTTTGTAATAATTCAATCAATACACTTAAAGAGCGGGGTGGAGATATTCTCCGCCTCGCTCTTTTTATTTTCCAAAGAACCTTGTGCCAATGATATGATCCGTGGACAGGCAGGAGAAGCAGGGAATTACAAAAAATAACTGTTCTTTGCCTGGCTTCTCCAGGTGCTGAACCGCTCTGCCAATTCCTAAGTGCACATTCCAAAAACACCCAACTTTCGGATAGTCGCTCCCACCTGCCTACCCAACTTTTGGAAGGTGATTTGCCCGTGCCTTTTTTGTATAACAAGACTGCAAGCTGATTGGCACGAGGTAAAAGACAATGTTAGATCCATATCTTCAAAATATGTCTTGGATGCAAGACTCCGACAACTCCTTACAGGTTGAATGCGAACAATTATTTCGCAAAAACTTACACATCGGCCGCAAGAACGCATTGCTTGCCCGCATCCTCGGCAAAACAGCGCAATTGTGTTCCTTAGCGCGCTGCATCCAGGAAAACGGATTCGCCAGCAGGGCTTATCGCGGGATTCAAACCGTTCCGATCCAGGCGATTTGCGGAACCGAAAACCGCAGCAGTGATTTTGACCAGTGCTTTCACCCGCTCTCCGAACGCACAGAAGACCGCTGGATCCATATCTTAAAAGCGCGTGAAAAAGGTGAAATCCTGCCGCCCGTTGAGCTGATCCAGGTGGGTGAAGCGTACTTTGTCCGTGATGGACATCATCGCATATCGGTGGCGCGGGCACTGGGTGAAAAATATATTGAAGCCGAAGTAATCGGCTGGCAAGCATAACGCCGGGTAATCACAGTCCATCTGGACTGATATCATCATCATTTTTCGTTCGTACGAAAGGGTTTTTATCATGGAAGAGAATTTAATGGATCATTATGGAAACTGGTGGGCGGTAGCCATCTGGGTTGTACTGTATGCAGTTCTGCTGGCATTTCTTCCTTTTTACAAGAAATCGGAGCGCAAACCTGCCACAGCCTACATGGCCTTTGTGTTGGCCTTTGCCCTGGAAATGTTTGGCATTCCTTTTAGCATGTTTTTCATCGGCTGGGTATTCGGCATTACCCTGCCGGAAGGAATTTTGTGGGGGCACACCCTCAAACAGTTCATTGGATTTTGGGGCATGTACCTGGGTATCGCCTGCTTTATCCTTGGCCCGCTGCTGGTCATCCTGGGCTGGAAAGAGATCTACAAACAATACTGGAGCAAAGAAAGCGGCACGGGCAAGATGGTGACCAACGGTATTTACAAGTACATCCGCCACCCGCAGTACACCGGCTTTTTGCTGGTCACTCTGGGCATGATTTTTGAGTGGGCTACCCTGCCGCTGCTGCTGATGTGGCCGATTTTATTGGTACTTTATTACCGGTTGGCCCGGCGTGAAGAAAAGGATATGGAAGCCGAATTTGGTGAGGAATACCTGGCCTATAAGAAGCGCACCCATATGTTTACCCCCATCTTCTAAACGGGCATTTTCTCCTCCATTGTCCGGTGGCCGCCAATCCACCGGACAATGTTTTTAAATTAGAGCAAAAGTGATATCATAAAACCATATTTGCTTTCAGTATCGAGGTGCTGTGACTGCGCTCCTGACGACCAAATTTTACATTCCGCCGCCGGGGGAAAACCTGGTCCTGCGCCAGCGATTAATGCAGCGATTATCGGATTCAAGCTGCATTCTAACACTGCTCTCTGCGCCGCCAGGATTTGGCAAAACTACTATATTGAGCACTTGGCTGGCAACGCTGCCGAATACACCCGCCTGGGTTTCATTAGATGAAGATGACAACCAACCGGTTCATTTCTGGTCGTATCTCATTGGCGCACTGGAAAAAGCCGCCGGTGAGACAGGGCGCTTTATGGATGAGCGAACCTTATTGGAAGCCGAACAGGCTGCCCGCCCGCAAGTCCTGTTAACAGGTTTAATCAACAAAATTGCCGGGGTATCCCGCCCGCTCCTGCTGATTCTGGATGATTACCATCACATCAGCACACAATCCATCCACGACAGCGTATCATATTTACTGGATCACATGCCAGCCAACCTGCGGATGGTGATTGCCACCCGCACCGACCCACCTTTACCGCTCGGAAGGTGGCGGGCGCGCGGTCAGTTAACCGAAATCCGCGCCGCTGAACTGCGCTTTTCAGCAGATGAAGTGCGCGCATTTCTTTCCAGTATGGATTTACATCTCCCGCCAGATTTATTAGCAGCCCTGGAAGAACGCACGGAGGGTTGGGCTGCCGGGCTGCAGCTTGCTGCACTCTCCTTGCAGCACCGCGACCCGGAATCGGCCGCTCGCTTTATTGCCGGATTTTCCGGGCGGCACCACTTCGTTCTGGATTACTTAACCGATGAAGTACTGCACCGCCAGCCGCAAGAAATCCAGGATTTTTTGCTGCAAACCGCCCTGCTCGAACAAATCAGCGCCCCACTCTGTGACACGCTCCTGGCAGACCAGCTGGCTCAGCCTGCGCAGCGCATGCTGGAAACGCTGGAACATGCCAACCTTTTTCTGGTACCGCTGGATGATGAAGGAGTCTGGTTCCGTTACCACCACCTCTTTGCCGATCTGCTGCGGGCACGTCTGAATGAAATTTACCCACAGCGGGTGCCGGAATTGCACCGCCGCGCAGCTCAATGGTATGCGCTGCATGGATTGTACCCGCGCGCTGTCCATCATGCATTTGCCGCCAAAGACTATTCTCTGGCAGCCGGTATCATCGAAAACGCTGTGCGCCAGGTATCCACCTGGTCCAGCGGAGATATTGCCACCCTGCTCGGCTGGCTGCGCATTTTACCGGACGATGTGGTTCTGCAGCACCCCTGGCTGCGCCTGTACAGTTCGCGCGCATTGTACATCACCGGGAAGTTTGAAGCAGCCGGCAGGATTTTAGAACAGCTTGAACAGAGCCTGCAAGCCGCAGCCCCTCGCACAGCCGAACAAGAACACCTTTGGGCAGAAATTCTGGCCCACCAATCCCGCGCGGCCGGGATGCGCGGAGAAATTGAAAAATCGATCCAGTGTGCCAACCAGGCACTGGCACTGCTGCCGCAGCACGCCGTCCTGGCACGCTATTCCGCCTCCTCGGCACTTGGCCTGGCCAGTTTCCTGGCCGGAGATTTCCCATCCGCAAGCCGCGGCTACGCACAGGCGCTGGAATACGCCATCGAGGTCAGGTATATATTTGCCATCCTGGCCGCATCCAGTGAGCTTTCGAAAGTGCAGTTTTACATGGGCGAACCAGCCCTGGCAATGCAAACCTGCCAGCGCGCCGTTCAATGGGGAACCATTGGCGGGACAAAAATCCCGGCGGTGGGGCTGGTGGAACTGGTATTGGCACAGCTTACCCTGGAACGCAACGAATTGGAGCTTGCACATGCGCATGTTCTGGAGGGGTTAGACCTGTTAAAACAGGGCGGCATTTCTGATAACTTTGGATTGGGCCGGGCTGTGCTGGCCTTAATCCAGCAAGCCAGCGGTGACCACCCGGCCGCACTCGCAACCATCGAAGAAGCCATCCGCGCCGCAGAGAGCGTCAATATGGCGCGTAACACCTTGCTGGCGCAAGCCTTCCGGGTGCAGGTATGGTTGGGAACGGGCATGTTGGAACCCGCCCTGCGCTGGGCGGAACAATACAGCCGGCGTTCACCCGCGGAATATGCCCGCGAGTTTGAAGATTTAACCCTTGCTCAGGTCTGGTTGGCTGCCGGAAAACCACAACAAGCCCTGGCCGTATTGGAACGCCTGATCGAACCAGCCCGCACCGGCGGGCGGTTGATGTGGGTGATGGAAGGGGAAGCCTTGCGCGCCGCCGCCCTGGACAGCCTGGGACAGTCGGCCGCTGCGCTGGCTCTCATGCGGAGTGCGGTGCAGTTTGCTGCGACGCGAGAATACCAGCGCGTGTTTTTGCGCCTGGGTGAACCCGCCCGGCGGCTTTTATCCCGCTGCCAGGCCGGGCTTTCTTCAGCCGAACAGGCTTATATCAAACGCCTGCTCACCGCATTTCCCGCGGGTGCGCCCGCAGAAACAGCGGCCGTGCAGCCAGCCGGACTGGCGGAAGCGCTGACCGAGCGGGAAATGGAAGTGCTGACCCTGCTGGCAGAGGGACTTTCCAATAAAGAAATTGCCGAGCGGCTGATCTTTTCAACCAACACGCTCAAAACCCACCTGAACAACCTGTTTGGTAAGCTGGCGGTCCATACCCGCCTGCAGGCCGTGCTGCGCGCGCGGGAATTGGGTTTGCTGCCGGAGGAATAAGCGAATCATAAAAAAGGGTGAGCTATCCTGGGGGTCCAGTAAGGCAAATTCACCCATCCATCTCAACCAAACGGGTGATCTCACCCGTTTTTGTTTTTCCTATACTGAACACAGCGAAACACAAAAACTGAGGCATGTATGCAAAACGATGAAATCTATTTACGCCAGGACCAGCCCGCCCGCTACCAGATTCAAGTCCTGGGGCGGTTGACCAGCCGTTGGGCCGACTGGGTGGAAGGCATGCAGGTACAGGTGGAAGAATCCGCCAGCGGCCAGCCCACAACCACCCTGACCGGCTGCGTAGCTGACCAGGCGGCCTTGTTGGGACTGCTGCAGCGGCTCTATACCCTGGGCTTCCCGCTCGTGACAGTAACCTTGCTTGAAGCGCAATCTGCCAAACAGGCAAATTAACCGCCGAACAAATTTGTATTATCCATTATGATTATTCAGGAGAACGTTGAGATGACTGAGAAAACCACCCAATCCAGGCAAAACAATGCCGCACTGATCGTTAAAGCGGTTGGCTTTTTGTTTAAAAATATGCACGTCTTGAAAATGATCGCCGCGCACGAGCGTTTTCACAGTGACCTGATCCGGGTAAACACCGAAATTGCCAAAATGAATCCGCTTGATCCGCGCTATGCCCGCCGGGTAGCCGAACTGAACCAGGCTGTGATCGAATTGATGAAATCCAAGTGGTACACCGACCGCGCTGTGGATACCCAGGATAAAACCTATATCAAAAAAGCTTCCGCTGCGCTCAAACGCGGGCAGCGCATTGCCAAAGAAATGCTGCGCGCACTGGAAAGCGGTGCAGATACGCCCGTCACATTTGAATCTGCCAGCCTGTCCTCAAAAAACACCGAAATCGTCTATGCAGACGATGTGCCGATGGTGCCGGAGATCAATCCGGTCATCCTCCTGCAAGGCAGTGATTATGAAATGGGCTACCAATACGCCCAGCAGGTAGTGCAGATCTTTGGCACGGCCATCATGGCACGTGAATCCGGTAAGAGCGCAAAATTTACCGCCGAGGATTTTGCGGAACTGCGCAAATGGGAAGACCAGCTGCGCCAGCATGCCCCGGAATTGATTGAAATGGCGCGCGGCTGGGCTGCCGGTGCGACCGACGCCGGGGTTCCCATGACCTACGAGGATGCCCTGGATGTTTGGACGGGGCATATCCCGCCCGCGCACAAATACCTGGGCAAGGGCGCTTTGCCCGCCAAAATGCCCCCCCTGGCCTGCTCGGGTGTGGCTGCCTGGGGCAGCAGCACCAAAGACGGCCGCCTCGTTACAGGCTCTTCCGGTGATCACGACTGCACCTTCATGGTTACAGTGGTGGCCTTTCCGGAAACCGGCAACAACTTCATCTTCTCGCCGTTCACGGCCTCCGGCACCATCCCCATCCTAGGCGGCCTGTGGATGATGGGCCATCCGGGTATGAACAACAAAGGCCTGGCCTATGTGCATCACGGCGGCGTGCCCAAACTGGTGGAACCCCAGGAGGAATGGGGGTACGGCCTGCGCCGCGGCGCATCCATCTTCCACATTCTACGCTTTGCCAACAGTGCCAAAGAAGCCCGTGAAATGGAGCTTGCGATGCCGGTTGGCGATGCCGGAATAGACTCTGCGGGCACTGTGGGCGGTTTTTACGCCGACAGCAGCTATGCCTATATTGCCGAAAGCCGCAAAAACCCGGTCATTATCCGCGAGGCAGGCGCGTTGGGTGAAAAAGACTTCCTGTATGCCAATAACAGCGCCAACCATCCGGACCTCAACCAGCACGGCTGGATGAAGATGGTCAAAGACCGCTGGGTATGGGAAAAACGCGGCGGCTGGCGGCCAATTTCCTATTCTCCGCCTTCCCTGCTTTCGCCCAAGCGCAAAGATACCTTTGAGAATCTGAACGGGATCATGTCCCTGGTATACGACAACTCCTACTGGCGCAACCATTACTACTTTGAGGCAATG
>JAJUJY010000019.1 GCA_029265085.1 Chloroflexota bacterium | reverse complement strand
GGCGATTTTTTAAATGCACGCGCAGTTCCGGCAGGGTCGCCAGGATAAACATACCGTTCAGTAAAAGCACATAAAGAACATATTCCCAACGGTGGGTGGCAAACCAGATCCAGATCGCCATCAACCAGGTACCGGCGGTGAAGACCAGGAAAACTTCGCGGAGTACGAATAGTCCCAGGATCATTCCGGCCAGGTTGCTGACCAGCACTCCCAGCCAATCCATCACCAGGAAAACCCCCAGAATGGGTGAGAGTCCCCAGCCGCCCTTAAATTTGAAAAAGATCGGCCAGATGTGCCCGCCTACAGCCGCACCTCCGGCAAACAGGAAATAATCCTGCCCGGGGAAGAGCAGTTTAAAAGCCAGGGTAGGCACCACCGCTTTGAGGATATCCAATGCGCCGATGGCGCAGCCCGCTCGCCCGCCCAGTTTGACAGAAACAGCAGTTGCGCCTACGCTGGAAAGCCGCACGGGTTTACCTTCGCCCGTATCTAATGTGACATTTTCTACATCTTCTTTGGGGGCTAAAATCCGCGCGATCAGGCGCGCAAAAGAAATAGAGCCGATCAGATACCCGCTGATTAATGCGATGAAAATAATTTCGACCCGCATCGTGTCCTCCTCAGAATCGACGGGTGATGGATTATCTTGATAATCATTATCGAGAAAATGATGATTTTTTTCAAGTTGTTATCAATACTTATCCAACGCTTACCGAGGAATAGACTGCCGGTTTGTCGCGCCGGATGATTTGCGCTCTGGTCAGCGGCTTCCGTTTTATGGTATCATCCGTTCTGGTTGTTTTCTTCCGCCTTATCTTGCAGAATCTCGGATCATGGCCATGCTAGAACTGAATCCCAGTCAATACCCGCAGCTTGTCGATCTTTTTCACGGTACACACTTTGGTGTCCTTGCGTTTGGCACATTAGATGGCGGCCATCCCGGGCGTGTCTTTGCAGACAGGCCAGACCAGCCTGGTGTTGGTTTAATTTGTACGCGTGTGGGATATTACTTTTTGGCTGGCCGCCCATCCCCTGCCGTGTTGGATTGGCTGTTCCAGGCGTTTACCCAGGATTTTGTGCCGCATCAAAAAGCTGAGATGCACAATCCGGAAGTGCTGTTGTTTTATGAGCCTGGTGATTGGCAGCCGCTCCTTTTTGAGCGCTTTGCGGCTTGCAGGCCCATTCCGATTTATAAAAAGCGATTTACCTTGCCGGAGGCCGCTCATCCTGAACTGCCAACCCTGTTGCCGGAGGGGATGCGTGTGGTCCCTTATACGGAGGAGATCCTGGATGCGTATCCTGAACTGGCGGAAGAGGCCAGGCTTTTTTACGGCTCTACTGTCGACTTTTTAGACAAGAGCCTGGGCTGCTGCGTGCTGCACGGCGATACACTGGCCAGTGCCTGTCATGCAGTATTTACCTGCTGTAACGAGGCGGAAATCTCTATCTTCACCCGCCCGGAATACCGCCGCCAGGGATTGGCACAGGCGGCTGCCCGGGGATTTATTCGCGGCTGCCGGGAACGCGGGTTGCAGCCCATTTGGGGCTGTTGGCCGGAAAATGAAGCTTCTGTTGGGTTGGCCAAGCGGTTGGGTTTTGTTGAAGCTGTCAACCAGCCGGTTTGCCTGTGGGTGGATGAACCTGACTGGAACCCGTGAGCCAGCCGTTTTGCGCCCGCTGAAAACACTGATCTTTTGGGTAGTTGTTGGCTGCCGGGGAAATGTGTAATAATTTTGAGGAAGCTGGTCAATTTTCTTTCCCGTTATCTTTTCCCGTTAAATATCATCCGGAGGCCGTCATGAAATCCGCAACCACGCCGCGCTTTTGGCATTTAATCGGTTGGATCGTCTTATTTTGCTTGATTGGTTTGACTGCCTGCCAGCCCAGGCCAGTGATCCCGGCTCCCTCGCTGACACCGCCCCCGCCAACCAGTGTCCCTACCCTGCAAACAGATTCGCCAATCTTGCAGGCCTGCAATCTCGCAGAACAGCAGCTGGCCATGCGCCCGGATTTTCTGCCAGACTGGCAGGCATTGGGGATTGATACCTGTTACCAGGTGGAGTTGATCTTGCTGGATGAAGGCCGTGCTTACCAGGGAACCCTGCGTCTGACTTTTACCAATACCACTGCGGAAAACCTGGCGGATTTGGTGCTGCGCACGTACCCGAATACGGAAGCAATTTATGACGGGCAAATGGAGATTGATTCGATCCGGCAGGCAGAGCAAGCAATTTCTTTTGACTATATTTTGCCGGATTTGACTGCCGTCAAAGCCGCTTTGCCTTCCCCGTTGGCACCAGGGCAGACAATTACCCTGGAGATTGCCTTTCACGGCGTGCCGCCCAAAGATTTTGGCGGCGATACGGGCTACGGCATTTTTAATTACAACAGCAGCGGTCCGCTGGTCTCTTTGGCCAATAGCTACCCGCTGATGGCGGTGAGAAAAGACGGCGCGTGGCTGGTCGATGCGATTTTGCCCGAGGGTGATGCGGTTATCAGTGAAATTGCGTTCTACCAGTTTGATGTGATTGCTCCGCAGGGCTGGCAGGTGGTCAGCACGGGCAGCCTGGTGGAAGAAGTGCCAATGGCTGAGGGGTCTCGTTTTCGCTTTACCAGCGGACCAGTGCGCGAATTTATGCTGTTGGCCAGCCCTGCTTTCCAGATGAAATCCAGAAAGTTTGAAGATGTTGAAGTGCGCCAGTGGGGGCTGGAATCGAGTATGCAGGGTTGGGATGAAGCGCTGCAGGTGACGGTTGATTCTTTGGAATTGTTCAGCCAGCGATTTGGCCCATACCCGTATAAAGAGCTGGATGTGGTCAGCCTGCCGCTGCAGCTGGCCAGCGGTGTGGAATATCCCGGCCTGTTTTTAATCCAGGATGAACTCTACACCACCCAGGAAGAACCGCACCTGCTGCCGACCGTGGTAGCGCATGAAGCGGCGCACCAATGGTGGTATGCGGTGGTGGGGAATGATGTGCTGCGCGATCCCTGGATGGATGAAGCCCTGGCGACTTTCTCGGCGCAGTTATACCAGTTAACTTATAATTCGCCGTTTTACTATGGAACCAATGCGTATTACGAAGAACGGGTGCAAGCCCTGAAAGACAAATCCGGTGATGAACCGATCGCGCAGCCGGTGGCAGCATTTTCGCGGCGCGGCCCGGCCTATGCAACGATAGTTTATCTCAAAGGCTCTTTGTTTTACGATGCGCTGCGCAAACAGATCGGTGCGCAGACATTTGATCAGGCGCTGCAAGCCTATTATCTGGAAAACCAATATCAAATTGCCAGCCCGGATTCGCTGTTGAACAGTTTTGAAACCGCCTGCGCCTGCCAGTTGGATGATTTATACCAGGATTGGGGTGTGCTGCCGTGATCTGGCCCGTTAGCCCAGAGCCTGGTCAGTCTGTCTTTTCCACCATTACCTGGATTTCAGTGATGTAGGTCGGGTCGTCCCGGCGGGTTGGGCCTTTGCCGGTGTAATGATACACGTCCCGGTTTGGCCCGATGATGCGGTACTGGTTGATTTGCAGCCACTCCAGCAGACCGTTATAAGCCCTGTGCAGTGAGTCCCAACTACCGCGATGCACCATGCAGGCAGTCTGGTCGCAGCCTTGCACATCCCGGACGACCATGCGCCCGTACTTACCGGGTGTTAACTCGGTGGGATAACAAACCTCCAGGTCCACGTACTGCTCTTTGTACTCTTCGTCGTAATAAATAGTAAAACACGGCTCGATCGGCCGCACCCGCTGCATGTAGAGCAAGCCTTCCAGTTCCCGCCAGAGCGAACGCTGCGCTTCATATACCGGCACCACCCCGCGCAGGCAAGCTGCCCGGATGGTGGGGGTCTTTTTGATCGAGACTTCTTCTACGGGCTGCCGGCCTTCCCGCTCGATCAGTGCCAGGCGTGCTTCCACCCGTGCCATTTGTTCGCGTTGTTCGCGCATCTGTTGATCCAGTTCTTCACGGCGGCTGCGCAGCATCTGGCGCATTTCGTCCAGCCCTACCTGCTGGTCAAGTAACTGGCCGATTTGTTCCAGGCTTAAGCCCAGGTCTTTGAGTGCCAGGATGCGGTTCAGGCGGTGCAGTTCCTGGGCGGTATAGTAGCGGTAGCCAGTCGCAGAGTCCACCTGGGCAGGTTTTAGCAATCCCAGGTCATCATAAAAGCGCAGAGTCTTTACCGGAACCTGGGTCAATTTGGAGAAGTCGCCGATCTTAATCACCGTTGCACCTGTTGTTTTTCTTTAAGAATACACCTTCCAGTAAGGGGAGAGTCAAGGGGGGTGCCGTGCAGTCATTAAATGCCCGTCCCCGGCCCTCCAATGAAGCCGGGGACAGTACGGCCTGTTCAGGCCGGTACACACATTATCAACAATATCGCTCAACCGGTCAAGCCAATAAAGGGAAAATCTCTTTTAGAGCAGGGTACAGGCGGCGGTAATTGGCATAGATTGACTCATAAGCCCGGACCTGATCTGCCGCGGGCAGGGTGCTGCCGGTGATGTGAATGGCTGCCGCACAGGCTGCATCCACATCTGTCCAGGTTCCTGCACCGACACCTGCCAGCAGTGCGGCGCCGTAGGCTGCACCTTCGCTGGTGTTGACGGTGACCAGTTCGGCGTTCAAACTATCCGCCAGGATCTGCCGCCAGAGCGGGCTGCGAGCACCGCCGCCGGAGACGCGTACCTGCCGGATTTCTGACACACCCGCGGTTTTGATCAATTCAAAGCTGTCGCGCAGGCCAAAGGCCACCCCTTCCAGCACGGCGCGGGTCATGTGGGCCTGGGTGTGGCGCAAGGTTAGGCCAATAAACGATCCACGCGCCAGTGGGTCTGGGTAGGGTGTGCGTTCGCCGGTCAGGTACGGCATAAAGAGCAGCCCTTCGCAGCCGGGTTGCACTTGGACAGCAGGAGCCAGGAGAGTATCGTACCCAATCCCCGGCGCCAGCGTATCGCGATACCAGCGCAGACTGCCAGCCGCAGAGAGCATCACACCCATCAGGTGCCAGCGGCCTGGAACTGCATGGCAAAAGGCATGCAGCCGTCCTTCCGGTTCAATAAATGGGCCTTGTGCGGTGGCAAATACCACCCCGGAGGTTCCCAGGGTCAGGGCCACAATGCCGGGTTGGATTGCACCCACCCCAACAGCCTGGGCTGCCTGGTCACCGCCGCCCGCAATAACCGGCGTACCGGCCTTCAATCCAGTGGCCTGCGCCGCAGCCGGAGTGATCAGACCGGTCACCTGCGGACCTTCATAATCTTTGGGCAGCCATTCCGCTGGAATGTTTAACGCCGCCAGGACTGCGCTGGACCAGGTGCGCGATTTGAGGTCAAAAAGCAGCATACCCGCGCCGTCGGCCTTGTCCACGGCGTAATCGCCGGTGAGGCAGTAGCGCACATAATCTTTAGGCAGCAGGATGTGGCGAACTTTTGCATAAACTTCCGGTTCGTTTTCTTGCACCCAAAGGATCTTCGGCGCGGTAAAACCGGTCAGCGCATCGTTACCGGTGATGGCAATCAGGTTCGCTTTTCCCAGGCGTGCGCGGATGGTATCGCATTGGGCGGCGGTGCGCTGGTCATTCCATAGAATGGCCGGACGCAGCACCTGTCCGTGTTCATCCAGCAGGGTCAGGCCGTGCATCTGGCCGGTCAGACCCACCGCAGCCACTGCCTCCCCGGATACCCCGGCGGTGTGCAGCACCTGGCGGATGCTGTTTTGGGTGCTGTTCCACCAATCCTGCGGATCTTGCTCCGACCAGAGCGGCCTGGGGGTGTAGAGCGGCTGCTCGGTTGTGCCAACAGCGACCACCTGCCCCTTTTCGTCCATCAGCAGTGCCTTGACTGCGGTTGTTGAAACATCAATCCCTATGAAGTAGGGCATACCGACCTCCTTCGCAGAACTGGATTAGCGCACACCCATCAAGATTTCAAAAGTGAGCTGGTCCAACCGTTCATAGGGCTGGCCGCGCTGCGCAATGCCTTTGCGGTCAAATTCGTGGGCTTTCAAGGCGGCGGCTTTCTCCGGGCTGTATTTGCCAAAGAAGGGAGCCATGCTGCCGTCATCTGCTTTGATCTCGGCCAGCAATGCCTGGATTTCAGCGTCCTGGTTGAATTGGGCAGCTTTTTCCTTCAGGATCAGGTAGGTGCGCATGCAGCCGCGGGCAAAGTCTTTCACTCCATCGGGCGTGGAGGGGCGGAATGCGTGGGCGTCAAAGTGGCGCGAGCCTGTGTAGCCTACCTCCTCAAGGAATTTGACCAGGAAGAAGGACTGCTTGATGCTGACCGCGCCAAAGCGGAAGTCCTGGTCGTAGCGCAGGCCGTTCTGATCGTTTAGATCAATGTGGAAGAGCTTGCCGGCATCCCATGCCTGCGCAACGGCGTGCATGAAATTCAGCCCGGCCATGTGTTCGTGGGCCATCTCCGGGTTGACGCCAACCATTTCAGGGTGATCCAATGTGGCAATAAAGCCGAGCATGGCGCCGGTGGTTGGAAGATAAATGTCGCCGCGCGGCTCGTTGGGTTTGGCTTCCAGCGCAAACTGAAAGCCGTAACCCTGATCCAGGTTGTATTCGCAGAGGAAGTTCAGCGCTTCGCGGAACCATTTTCCGGCATCCAGGGCACTCTTGCCGGAATCGGTTTCGGTGCCTTCGCGGCCGCCCCAGAAAACATACACCTTTGCGCCAAATTCTGCGCCCAGGTCCATTGCGCGCATGGTTTTTTGCAGGGCATAAGCGCGTACTTTGGGATCGTTGCTGGTGAATGCGCCGTCACGGAAAATGGGGTCGTAAAACAAATTGGTGGTTGCCATAGGCACCGCCAGGCCGGTTTCTTCCAGCGCTTTGCGGAATTCGCGTTTGATGCGCTCCGCTTCGGCAGGGGCGGCATCGATCGGAATCAAATCGTTGTCATGGAAATTGACGCCGTATGCGCCAACTTCGCCCAGCAGGCGCACCAGGCTGGCGGGGTCCTGGGCAGGGCGGACCGCCGCGCCGAACGGGTCGCCGCCGGGATTGCCGACCGTCCACAGGCCAAACGTAAATCGATGTTCCGGTTTGGGTTGGTAAAGATCACTCATGGTTTTTCCTCCGATTATTATGTTTGTTGCTTCAACATACAAATTATGATTAAAAAAATAACCGCCTACAAGTGCGGTTCTTTTAACAGATCATCCAGCACCAGCGCCACCGCCCCCACCACACAGGCTTCAGAATTGTGTGCTGACGGCACGATTTTGACCATTTGCCCCGGCTGCTTCAGCGCCTGTTCGGCCAGTTCTTGCTCAACCCAGGGAATTAATTGATCTTTAGGCAGTGCTAACATCCCCCCCAGTACCACCAGCCTGGGATTAAACACATTCACCAGGTCGCCAATGCCAACAGCCAGCCAGTGCGCTGCCGTGCGCAGCGAATCCGTAGCCAGTTTGTCGCCGCCTTGGGCAGCCTGCACCACCTGGCTGAAGTTAAGCTTGCTCAGATCGGCTTGCAGCCGGCCGCCAAATTTTTCGGCAGCCAGTTCGCGCACCCGGCGCACCACAGCGCGCGGAGAGACCAGCGTTTCCCAGCAGCCGCGCCGCCCGCAGGCACAGCGTTCCCCTTGCGGGTCCAGGCTCATGTGGCCGACCTCACCGGCAAATCCGCTGCTGCCGCGCAGGAGTTTACCGTCCAGCATGATGCCGCCGCCCAGGCCGACCCCGGCGCTGAGGTAGATAAAGTCTTTCACCTGGCGCGCTGCACCGAAATAATACTCCCCCAACGCAGCCGCTTTGGCTTCGTTTTCCACAAACACGGGTAACCCAAAGCGTGAAGTCCAGCGTGTGCGCAGCGGCACATCGTGCCAGTGCAGGTTCGGCGCATAAATCAGCACCCCCGCTTCCCGGTCCACCAGCCCGGGCACACCCACACCAATCCCCAGCGGGCGAAGCTGGTATTCCTCGGCTTTTTTCAGCGCATCGCGGATCATCCGTTCCGCCGTGGTGAGGATGTCGCTTTCCGGCCGGGTTGGGTCGCTGATTTCCCGCGCACGCCAGAGCGGCTGGGCGACAAAATTGGTCAGCAGTACCGAGACGAAATCCACGCCAATTTCCAGCCCAACGGCGCAGCCGCCTTGCGGGTCCAGTTCCAACGACATGCCGGGACGGCCGACCTTGTCTTTTTGCAGTTCGGTTTCCCGCACCAGGCGGTTTTCGATCAGTTCCGCCACAATCGAGGAAACCGTTGAGCGGTTAAGCCCGGTGCGCTTGGACAGCTCGGCGCGCGAAATGGGCGCTTCCTCGCGCAGCAAATTGAGCAGCAGCGTGGTATTTAGTTTGCGCACATAGAGCTGGTCGGCGGTTGTTTTTTCGTTCATCGGTCATTCAGGGTAGGGAGATTTGTTTTTCGTCACAACAAATTACACCTATACTATAGACCAAATTGCCCTCAGAGTCAATTGGGAAGATTCTCAAATGATCTGCCGACCCTGGCTTAATTTGTGTTATACATTAACTACCTATGGCAATTATCGAGATTCAGGCCAAGACTCTGCTGGCGGCGGTTTCCGGGGATGACCCGGTCTTTGGGTTGAAATACAACCTCAACCTCTACCGCGGCTGCCAGCACCAGTGCATTTACTGCGATTCGCGCAGCCTGTGCTATGGGATTGAAAATTTTAACGATGTGCTGGTCAAGGTCAACGCAATTGAGCTGCTGGAGCGCGAACTGCCGCGCAAACGGGTGAAAGGTACGATCGGTTTTGGCTCCATGTCCGATCCCTACACGCCGGTGGAGCGCCAGTATCAATTGACCAGCCGCGCCCTGCAGGTGATTGCCCGCCACCGCTTCCCGGTCCATCTCAATACCAAGTCGGATATGGTGCTCAAGGATATCGACGTGCTGGTTGAGATCAACCAGGTGCATGCTTCGGTGGCCTTCTCGATCACCACCGCGGATGACGACCTGGGACGCAAGGTGGAGCCGGGCGCGCCGCCGGTCTCTGCCCGGTTTGCCGCGATGGCGGAACTGTCCCGGCGCGGAATCCCTGCCGGGGTTTCGATGATGCCAATCTTGCCGTTTATCGAAGACAACCCGGAAAATATCATCGCGATCGTTGAGCAGACCGCGGCGCACGGCGGGCGGTTTATTATCCCCTGGTTTGGCATGTCGCTGCGCGACCGCCAACGCGACTATTATTACCAGCAGCTTGAGCGCTTATTCCCCGGTCTGCGAGAAAAATACGAGCGCCGTTTTGGCGAGCAGTACGGCTGCGCGGCCAACCACGCCGCCGAGTTGGGAAAAGTGTTTCAGCAGGCCTGTGCCCGCTGCGGGATCCAACCCTCGGTGGTGCGCTACCAGCCCAAAGCGGAAGAAAAGCAGTTAGGCTTTGATTTTTCGGCTTAATCCCATTCCCGGCGCAGCAGCGAGTAGCTCATATCGTCAAAATAGCGCCCCCGCCAGTAGCTGTGCTGACGCAAAATGCCTTCAAAGCGAAAGCCCATGCCTTGCAGCAAATTCTGCGAGCGGATATTGCGCAGGTCCACCAGCGCTTCCACGCGGTTGAGACCCATTTTGGCAAACCCATAGCTGAGCACCTCCTGCAGCGCCTCGCGCATGTAGCCCTGCCCCCAGTGATCGCTGCCCAGGTCGTAGCCAATTTCCGCGCGGAAGTTGGCGCGGTCCCAGCGGTGGTATCCGCACGTGCCCACCAGGTGGTTGGTCTCTTTGGGGTAAATGCCCCAACGGTATCCCGAACCACCCGCGATAAAACGGTCTAGCCATTCCAGCAGTTCTGTGGCTTGTTGCTGGCTGGTGAAGGTGTCAATATCAATAAAACGGGTTACCTGCTCATCCGCATACAGCTCGTACAGGCAGTCAGCATCTTCCGGTGTAATGCGCCGCAGCACAAGCCGTTCGGTTTCAAGCTCAGGGAAAGGGTGCAGATCCATCTTGTCCGTTCCTGTCCTCGAATTGTCATCAATCATCATTAGTTATGGTCCCATTATAGCCGTTTTGCAAGATTCTAACGGGGATTTTCTTTTGTTTTGATTAAACGCAAACGGCGGCCTTGCGAGCCGCCGCTTTCGGTCTGTGGATTATTTACAGAATGATGATGAGCAGCAAGATCGGCAAAGCCAGCACGCCCAACACCAGCAAGACAATGCCTGCCACACCCAGGCCAAGCACCAGCCCGATCAACCCGACCACCAGCCCAATTACGCCGCTGATCAAGCCAACCACCAGCCCGATGATTCCACCAATCAAATCGAATAACAGTTGTAACATGGTTCACTCTCCGTTTTCATAAAACCAGTTGCGGTTTGTTTTTTTCTTTGTTACTACCATATACGCAAAATGGATGGGAAGGTTGCAAGTCTCAATTCGGCTTGCCCTTCCCTGCGGATATTTCTCTATTTCCGGGTAAAGATCGAGATTGCCAGTTGTATTTCTTGCGCCATCTTGCTATACTCTAATTAGTGGCTGGTGGTTTTACCAGACACATTCCCTCCAAATTCTTTCCCATGAACCAAACAATTGAACCCTTACGTTTTGAGAGTTTAAAAGCGGCCTGTATCCGCAGGCTGGAAGAACTGATCCTTTCCGGATCGTTCCAGATTGGCGAACGGCTGCCCGCCGAGCGCGACCTGGCCGTTTCATTAAACGTCAGCCGGCCGGTGCTGCATGAAGCCCTGGTGGACCTGGCCGCCAAAGGCCTGGTGACTATCCAGCCGCGCCGCGGGGTATATATCAGTGATTTCCGCACCTCCGGTTCTCCGGCCATTCTGGCTTCACTGCTGGAATATAACAACGGCCAGCTTGACCCGGCTTTCACCCAGTCGCTGATTGATATGCGCCTGATTCTGGAAGTGGAAAGTGCCCGGCTGGCCGCGCTGAACCGCGGTCCGGATCACCTGGCGGCTTTTCGCGGTATCCTGGCACGCGAGCAGACCCGTCCGCGCCCCAGCCTGAGCGATTTAATTGAACTGGATTTCGATTTCCACCTGCAAGTTGCGCTGGCTTCCGGTAACCTGGTCTATCCGCTGATTGTCAATTCATTCAAAGGGGTTTACACCAACCTGACCGGCGGGTTTTTTAGCCTGCATTATCACAGCCCGGTTTTGGATCAGGTTTTTCATTATCACCATCACCTGGTTGAAGCCATCCAGGAGCAAGACAGCCAGGGTGCGGCAGCCATTATGACCGATATGTTACGCCACGGCGAAAAATATTTGAAAGGAGCAGTATGACCACCCCAACACTTGACCAACCCAAATATGCGATTAAAACCCCCCGGAATCTCTCCCCTCGGGTGCAGTGGCTGCGCGATTACTATTTTCAAGGCGTGCAGCGCTGCTGGAATAATGAGTATACCGCCTGGACGACTGGTACGCCTTGGGATTTCCAATATAACGAGCTGAGTTTCTACATTGTCCCGGAAACCTATGCTTTCCTGACCACTTTTCGTTCTTCTTTCCGGCAAACGGCGCAGCCGGTCAAACTGGATCGCGATTTTTGGAACTGGAGTTTACCGGAGCGCAAAGCCTGGTTCACCAAAGAGGTGATGGTCAAATACCTGCCGAAGGAGATTTTGCCGGGTGATTTAATTGCCGGGGCGCGATTTAATGTCATGCTTTCGGCCTGCCTGAATGAAAAAGAATATAAAGAGCGTGAAAAATTTGTGTACGGGGCAGAGGGCAGCCGGGATGCCATTCTCTGGCTGCATAATCACGGCTTTGGCAATGCGGGAGCTACCAGCGGCCACCTGATCCCGGATTACGGCACAGTGATCGAGAAAGGCTGGCGAGGAATTGACGCTGAAATCAGTGCGGCCTATCAAAAATTGACCCCAGCCGAGCAGAACGGCCCCAAAGGAGCGCAGCTGCGCGCCATGCGCACCGCTGCACAGCTGCCGCGTGAGCTGGCTACCGAATATGCCAAAGAATGCAGCCGCCTGGCCGCCGCCGAAAGTGACCCGGCGCGCAAAGCGGAGCTGGAAGCAATGGCCGGAATGCTCAACCGCGTCCCCTGGGAACCGCCGCAAACCTTCTGGGAGGCTGTATTATCGCTCTGGTTAACCCATATGCTGGTCATGTCGGATGAGAGTTATCCCGGCCCGGGGGTTTCTTTTGGGCGCATTGACCAGTACCTGCTGCCAGCCTGGGAACGGTCGATACAGGCCGGAATGGACCCTGAATTTGGCAAAGAAATCCTCAAGTGCTTTTGGGTGCATTGCAATACAGCGTACGATGCCATGATCCGCACGGGCGGCAACCAGGGCATCACGGCCGGGTACGGCCAGTTGATTACCCTCTCCGGTATAGGCGCGGGCGGGAAAGATATGACCAATGATCTGACCTACATCATGCTGGAAGTGATTGATGAAATGTCGCCAATCCTGGAACCCAAGCCGAATGTACGCCTGCACCGCGGTTCGCCGGAAAAACTGCTCGATCTTGTGGTTGAAATGGTGGCAGAGAGCCAGGGGGCGCCGTTCCTGCTCAATTTTGATGAACGCTCGATGGCCGGAATGATGCTGGAAGCCAAAAAAGCAGGTGTGGAACACCTGATCAATGAGCACACAGTTTTTGAATATGCCCCGGTTGGCTGCCTGGAAAACACGATGGTTGGCAATGACCGCTCCGGTACGGTGGATCTTAACCTTAATCTGTATAAAGCGGTTGAGCTGGCATTGACCAACGGATATGACTTGATCCCATATACCGATCCGATGACCGGGAAGACGGAAAATCCGCAGCGCTGGGGGCCTGAGACTGGTGATCCGGCGGCTTTGCAGACCTGGGAGCAGTTTTGGGAGGCCTATACCGCGCAGACGCGCTTTATTGTGCGTAAGATCGTTGAGGTGTATGAAAAATCGGAGCGCGTGCGCGCCCTTTTCCACCCCACTCCGTATCTTTCCTGCCTGGTGCGCGGCTGCGCCGAAAGCGGCCTGGATATTACCCAGGGCGGCGCGCAGCTAAACTTTACCACCATCGAGGGCGTGACCTATGCCACCGCGGTGGATTCGCTGCTGGCGGTCAAGTACCTGGTATATGACCAGAAGGTTTGCAGCCTGCCGCAGCTGGTGCAGGCGCTGCGGGATAACTGGCAAGGTCATGAGGTGCTGCAGGCGCGCGCACTCAATAAAGCGCCCAAATACGGCCGCGACGATGACCAGGCGGATGCGCTGGCCTTAAAGGTGATGGAACTGTGGACGGAGGAATGCTGGAAGCATCAGACCCAATCCACCCGGCGGCAGTGCCGCCCCGGTATGTTGAGCTGGAATTACTGGATTGCTTACTCCGACATCCTGCCTGCCAGCCCGGATGGGCGTACCAAGGGCAAATTCCTTTCCAATGCGCTCTGTCCTTCCAATGGCGCAGATACCCTCGGACCAACGGCCAACGCCAACTCGGTTGGTAAGGTCTTAGGCGGCAAAGCCATGGATGGGCAAGGCGATTGGGGTGAATATTTCAACCTGCTGCCTAACGGCGGCAGCCATACGATTACATTTAATCCTTCCATTCTGCGCGATCCGGAGCACAAAGAAAAGTTCAAGGCCTTTTTGCAAAGTTACATCGAGAACGGCGGTACAGCCCTGCAGATTAACATGCTTAATGCGGATTTGCTGCGCGATGCCCAAAAGCACCCGGAAAACTACCGCCACCTGTTGGTGCGGGTGACGGGCTATAACGCCTATTTCACCACCATCGGCAAAGAACTGCAGGATGAGATTATCGCTCGCGAAAGTCACAATATGTGCTAAGTATGATGGCGACCATTACCCCATCCATGACCACCCTTCACCACCCCGCCTCCCCAGTCGTTCAGGGACGTATTCTCCATTTGCAGCGCCTTTCCACCGAGGACGGCCCCGGCATTCGCACCACCGTCTTTTTTAAGGGCTGCCCGCTGCGCTGTTCCTGGTGCCATAACCCGGAGAGCATCTCGCCGCATGCCCAGGTGCAGTGGTTCGAGAACCGCTGCATTGGCTGTGGAAGCTGCATTGAGGCCTGTCCCAACCACGGCTTATCCCGCCAGCCGCAGGGCCTGGTGATTGACCGTGAAATTTGCACGGGCTGCGGCACCTGTGCGCAGGCCTGTCCGGCCAATGCACTGGAGCAGTTGGGCCAGGAAATCAGCGCACAGGCTCTGGCCGCGGAACTGCTGAAAGACCGGGTCTATTTTGAGAAATCCGGCGGCGGTGTGACTCTCTCCGGCGGCGAACCGACCTTGCAGCCCGGCTTTGCCGAGGCACTGCTGCGCGAACTGAAGGCGGCCGGAATTCATACCGCGTTGGATACCTGCGGGTTGTGCGCGCACGGCACCCTGGAGCGCCTGCTGCCGTTAACCGACCTGGTTTTGCTGGATGTGAAGCTGGCAGATAACCACCTGCACCGCCAGTACACCGGCCAGGAGAACACCCTCATCCTGGAAAACCTGCGCTGGCTGGGCGAACAGGTGCGCCAATCTGCCGGTCGGCTGCGCCTGTGGGTACGCACGCCGCTCATTCCTGGCAGCACAGACAGCCCGGAAAATATCCAGGCCATCGGCGAAATACTGTCCGCATCGCTGGCAGATGGGCTGGAGCGTTGGGAATTGTGCGCTTTTAATAATTTGTGCCGCGACAAATACCACCGTTTGGGGTTAATTTGGTATTATCAAGAAACACCGTTGTATTCACGCGCTGACCTGGATCGCTTAGAATTTTTTGCCAGGCAATCTGGCATAGATCCCCAGCGGGTCTCCGTTACCGGCGCTGCTCGTGTTGAAGAAGCCAGACCCATTTGAGGCAAACCATGCAACATACGACATTTTCTGAACAAGATATGCAAAGTTTCGAGCCAGCCATGAAAATTGGCCTGTTGGCGACAATTAATGAAAACGGCCTGCCCCATTTGACGCTGATCACCAGCCTGAAAGCGGGTTCTCCGAATACGGTGATTTGGGGCCAGTTCACTGAGGGGATGAGCAAAAAGCATGTTCTGAAAAACCCCAGAACGGGTTTCTTAATCATGTCGCTGGATAAAGAAGTCTGGCGCGGCAAAGCCAAATGGTCTTATGCGCTGAAAAGCGGCTCAGATTTTGACTGGTATAACAACATTCCCATGTTTCGTTACAATGCCTATTTTGGCATTCATACCGTGCATTACATGGACCTGATCAAGCACAGCGGTAAAGCGCCCCTGCCAATGAACCGGATTGTCTTCGCGGCGATTAAAACCAGCCTGGCGCGCATGACCGCACCGGGCAAAGCCCAGCATGATGCGCTGAATCCCTGGTCGCTGGCCTTTTTGCGCAAATTGGATAACCTGAAATTCCTCTCCTATATTGACCGGGACGGCTACCCGGTGATTTTGCCGGTCATCCAGGCTCAGGCAGCCAATACCGGTGAAATCTTGTTTTCAACGAGCGTATTTGGCGATGAAATCCGGGCGATTCCGGCTGGCTGCGAGATGGCCATGCTGGGGATGGCGTTGAGCATGGAAGATGTGCTGGTGCGGGGTACCTACACCGGCCTGGAACGCCGCGGAGGGATGCAGGTCGGCAGTTTAAAGGTCAACTGGGTGTACAACTCCATGCCGCCTGTACCTGGGCAAATCTATCCCAAATCGGCGGTACAGCCCGTTTCTGAGTATTAACCGCCGCGATTTTTGCAAGGCACGTTACGGCTTTAATCCTTAAAACAAGCAAACCGCCCCCGGTGTTTCGGGGGCGGTAAAATTTTTCGGCAATATGGTTTTATGCGTGCTGCAGGGCCTGGTCCAGGTCGGCAATAATATCATCCACGTTTTCAATACCGACCGAGAGGCGTACCAACCCATCGGTGATGCCGACACGCAGTCGTTCTTCTCGCGGAACTGAGGCGTGAGTCATGCTGGCTGGGTGCTGGATGAGCGTATCCACATTGCCCAGGCTGACAGCCAGGGTCATCAAGCGGACATTATTCATCAGGGCCTCACCCGCCGCCATGCCGCCTTTTAATTCAAAGGCAATCATGCCGCCGAAGCAGAACATTTGTCGTTTGGCCAGTTCATGGTCGGGGTGTGATTCCAATCCGGGGAAGTAAACATGCTCCACTTTGGGATGAGCTTCCAGGTAGCGAGCGACCTGCATGGCGTTTTCACAGTGGCGCTGCATGCGCAGCTCAAAAGTTTTTAAGCCCAGGTTGGCCAGCCAGGCATCAAAGGGCGAAGTCGCACCGCCGATCATCTTGAGCATGGCGTACAATTCGGTGTTGACCCATTTGACGTGGCGGCTGATGACTGCCCCGCCGACGATGGTACCGTGGCCGGAAAGGTATTTGGTAGTTGAATGGACCACCGCATCTGCACCCAGGCTGAGCGGGCGTTGGCCGTACGGTGAGGCAAAGGTGTTATCTACCATGACCCAGGCCTGGTGACGGTGCGCCAGTTCCACCAGGGCGACCAGGTCCACAATGGCCATGGTGGGATTGGCGGGAGTTTCGGCGTAGGCTAACACGGCATCGGGGTGGGCGGCAAAGGCGGCTTCCCAACCAGCCGGGGAAACATCGCTTACCCAGGCTACCTGGATGCCAAAACGGGGGGCAACATCGTGTAAGAAGGAGAAAGTGGCTCCATAGAGCGCTTCCTGGGCGATGATCCACTGGCCTGTCTTGACCCGCGCCAGGATGGCGGCGGAGATGGCCGACATACCGGAAGCGAACACAAACCCGCCAACGATCTCTTCCGCCGGACGCTGTGGTTCAGCGCGCAGCAGATCCAACCCTTCCAGTGCCGCATATTTGGCGGCAAGCTGAACCTGGTTGGGATTCTTCATGCGGGTATAGACGTACCCGGGGACTTCGCCTTTAAAGATTGAAGCGCCGGTCGCCACATCCGGAAAACTAAAGGTAGAGGTCTGGAAAATAGGGGTGACGTGCGCGTGCAGTGGATTATGGCCTTCACCAACATGGTTAACCAGTGTGCTCAGTCCTTGTTTCGGATCAAAATTGCCCATTCGTTACTCCTGAATTGAATTGTCTGATAATTATATCTTTCAATTTTTCCAGCGTTGTAGATTTTTCGCTCTGGGATCAATGAATCGGAAGAATATCACCTCAGAACAGGAACATTATCCAATTCGATGACAGAGATTTATTCATCCTTCTCAGAATTCAAGGTATGATTGATTCATATTCCATCATTTGGGACGGCTGTATGCAGTCATCCGGTTTATTGAGCCGCTTCAATTCCTTCCGTAATGCCTTCCATAACAACAAACTTCTGCACCGCGCCGCACAACTCGGATTGTGGATTGCGGGGATTGGTCTGGCCGTTTTCCCGCCTGCTCTGGTTGTGATGGAACGCTGGCTGCGCATGCCCTGGATCCGCGACAGCGTGCGAGTGCTGTGGTGCCGGTCTGAATTTTTGTGTAAAACCTATTTGCCTTCCTATTTCTTCTGGATCATCCCTGCCTGGGTTGGTTTGATTATTCTGGCAGCCTGGGCGGTGCGGCGGCAAACGCCTGTGCAAACGCAAGCGGCTTCCGCAGATGCAGCCCTGACAGAAGAATTACCGGCCTGGCAGGTGCGCTGGGCAGCCCGTTTTGGACTGATTTCCGGGCTGATCTTGCTGGCAAGCGTTGGGGTTGGCATTGGCGCAAAACGGATTCCCGGTTTTGAAATTGCCCTGGCTTTGCTTTGTTATTTCATCAGCCGCTGGCTGATGGAACGACCGTATTTTTCTCTGCGCGAACAGTTCCAGTCCGGGGTGAAAAGACTGCTGCCGCTTGCATTTGGACAACTTTTCTTGATCTTTTTCCTGCGCGATCTCGCTTCGCCCGGCCAGTCAGCCTGGTTAAGTGGGCTGGCTCTGCTGGTAGTTTTTGTCTATTTGTTGTTCTCAAGAACAGTGCCGCCGGTTTACTGGATCGTTTCAGCCGCATTGGTGCTCATGACAACCCAGATTGGGTTGTGGCGCTTCTCAGTGATTGGCGATGAATACAGTTTCTTCAGCACTGCCCGGTTTTTATTGAACAACCAGACTTTCTGGCAGATGTTGGAGCGCATGTTTAACGGTTTGCTGGTGTACCGCAGCCACCCGTTTTTGTCTTCGTTGATTCAAGCTGCCTCAATGAAGCTGCTGGGGGTGGATAATTTTGGCTGGCGGTTCAGCAGTATCTATCTGGCCGCAGTGAGTTTGTTTTTCTTCTACGGTTTTTTTCAACGGTTTTTGTCCCGCCGGGCTGCCCTTTTAACAACCGCCCTGTTGGGCTGTTCGCATTATCTGCTGACTTTTGGCAAGATCGGGTATAACAATTTGCAGGCTCTGTTTGCCCTGGGAGTGCTGCTCTGGGCGGCAGGAGAGGCGGTTTCACGGCGCAGCCGTCTGGCCTATGCCGGGATGGGTGCGGCGATGGGACTGTGTTTATATGTGTATCCGGCGGCTTTATATGCCTTGCCCCTACCGTTGCTGCTGGTGTTGTTTTATGACCCGCCAACCTCGCGCCGGGTTTGTGGACGGTATTTGGCCGCCGTCAATGCTTTTGTAATACTTTTTGCTCCCATTTTGTTTCAGCCGGAGTACTGGGCTGCTAAGATGCCCGGCACCTTTTTGAATCCATCCACTTCGATACACCAGATTGAACTGGAAGTGCTGCTGCCAACCAATCTGCTGTATGCGCTGTTTTCCTATTTATATACAGTGACGGAAACCCATTTTGTGGTTTCATCTTTTGTGGACCCGCTAACAGCTGCGCTGCTGCCGGTGGGATTGGGCTGGATGTTTGGCCGTTTGCGCCGCGAACGTTTTGCCGGTTTTTGGCTGCTCAGCTTTGCCTTTATGCTTTTTGCGGTGGGCGCATCGCACGACCGCGCCACCCCATCCACCACGCGCATGTTCCTGCTGCTGCCCTGGTTCTGCGGGCTGGCCGGGGTAGGATTGGCCTGGCTGGGAGAGCAGGTCCGGCCTTGGGGAGAGCGGCAGACCAAACAGCTGCTGCGGGGGTTGTCGTTGGGGCTGCCTGGATTGTTGTTGTTGGCGGCTTTGCTGCTGAATGTGTATATGGCATACGGCCTTTCGCGCACCCGCACGGAAGGCACTCCCAGCTTGGAGGTTTTGTTCCTGCGCCTGATGCAGCGCAACCAGACTGTTTATGGTGATTCGGTGAAAACTTTTTTGTTTATCACCCAAGACAACTGGGGGATTGACGGCTTTCGCGAATTGCGGGATGTGTATGGACTGCCGCAGTCTCAGGCGCAGTTGGTGCGGACTGCGGTTGCCCAACCGGAATTAACGGTGGATATGCTTTCGCTGGCAATGAACGAGAATACGCTGGTTATCGTCCAGCCCTGGATGGAGCCCGGTTTGCGTGAAGGGGTGGAAGCACTGCTGGATAACCTGGGGAAAAAGCGCTGTGTGGTCAGTGATACGCCCAAGACCTCACCGCGTTTTACCTACTGGTACAGCGAGCGCTGGCGGCCGCTTTGTCCGCAAGATGGAAACTGGTAAAGCAGCAAGTGGTTGACAGTGTTCACGACCTGCGGTATCCTTAAGCCGCGTCCGGGTGGGACCGGCGCGGCAGAAACCGCCGAACCCCGTCAGGTCCGAGAGGAAGCAGCGGTAAGGTGGCCCTTCTGGGCGCCGCCGGAAGACCTGCCCGGACGCATTTTTTAACTGGAAATAAATCAAGGTCCATGGAAAATCCCCCTATATGTAATTATGAAGGCTCTGACTACCAGCAGTCGTTCTGGGAACAGGGCGGACGCAGTTATGAGGATGCCGTTGAAGCAGTGGCATTAAAACGCTTGCTGCCAGAAGGCGGCAAGTTAATGCTGGAGATCGGTGCTGGAGCCGGGCGGAATACCCCCCGCTACCAGAATTTTGAACGGATTGTCTTGCTGGATTACTCCCGCACTCAGCTTGAACAGGCGCGCGAGCGCCTGGGCAGTGATGGGCGCTATATTTACGTTGCCGCGGATGCCTACCGGCTGCCGTTTATGAGCGGTCTGTTTGACGGTGCAACGATGATTCGCACGCTGCATCATATGGCAGATGCCCGCCGCGTATTGGATCAGGTGCGCCAGGTGATGCAATCCGGCAGCATTTTCATCCTCGAGTTTGCGAATAAACAAAATGTAAAAGCTATTTTGCGCTTTGCACTTGGCCGGCAGAGTTGGAATCCCTTTAGCCCGGAGCCGGTCGAGTTTGCAGCTTTGAATTTTGATTTTCACCCGGCCACAGTGCGTACCTGGCTGCAGTTGGCTGGTTTTGCGATTGAACGGCAGCTTACGGTTTCTCATTTCCGGATTGGCTGGATGAAGCGGCTGCTGCCCTTAAAATTACTGGTCGGCATGGACAGTCTGGCACAACTTACCGGCAGCTGGTGGCAGCTCAGCCCCAGTGTGTTTGTGCGCTGCAAGACGCTAGGACAAACCGAACCGGCGTCAGAAGGTTCCTTTTTCCGCTGCCCGGCCTGTGGGTTTGGCCCGCTGGCTGATGCTGCGCCTGCCGTCACCTGCCCGGCCTGCGGCCGCGCATATCCGGTGCAAGATGGAATTTATGACTTCCGGGTGCAGGAGTAGCAAACTCAGCCTGGTTTTGCTTGCGAGATAAGAACAAAGCCCCCACGTGATTGTGGGGGTTTGATGTTTTTATATGGGATCTGCGGTTGGCTGTGCGGTTTTGAATAATTTTCAGGCCGTTTTTTCGACCACCCAAAAATGCGACAGGCCCAATATGCGCAGGGGAGAATGTTCCAGAGCCTGCAGGACGGCGCGCAAAACCTTGCCGGCGGGGCCAAAGCGAGCAATGATATTATCATACGCGCCAAAGATGACTGTCTGGCGGATGAATTTTACCGGTAAGCCGGAGAAACGTTTTTCCAGGTCGCGGCGGGTATAGACCTGCACATGCGGCGCAAGGCGGTCGCGCCAGGGCCGGGGCAGGTAATTGACCAGCGGAATATTGCCAAATTTGTACTTGCCGCGCCAGTAAATACCGTGGGTTTCAAAAGGATAACCGCGGTTGGGGCAAAACAGCACCAGCCGCCCGCCGGGTTTGAGCGTGCGCACGATCTCTTTGACGGCGAGATAATCATCCTGCACGTGTTCCAGGACTTCGTTGCTTAATATCAGGTCAAAACTGTTTTCCGGAAAGGGGAGAAACTCACCAACCCCGCAAATGACCTGTTCGACCAGTTTGCGCGTTTCGCGGGTGCGTTCCAGTTCCACGTCTAAACCGAGTGCCTGGCGGGCATCCGGTGCAAGCCGGGCCAGGTAAGCCCCCAGACCAACTCCGTTTTCAAAGACACGGCCGCGGCAGCGCTCACCGGCGGCTTCGCGAATCATTTGCAGGCGGCGTTCCTGGCCTGCGCGCCAGACATAAGAGGGTTCACCGCGCAGGGCGGCTTTTTGCAGGTGTGCTTCTTCCATATCGCGTCAATGCTACCATAAAAACCAGTCGAGGAGGATGATTTGCTGCGGCTTCAAGCTGGCTTTTCACCCCAATGGATGGCAATAGTGCCAAACATGCGCCGGTGAAATCCGGTATGGGTAAAACCGGCTGCCTGGCACTGAGCCTGCAGGTCTTCTGCACTGAGAAAAGCCTCGCTGGAACTGGGAAGATAAGTATAAGCGTCACGCTGGCCGGTGATGAGGGTCCCCAAGAACGGGATGACAAAGCGCATATGAATGCGAATGAAGGGGGTCAGTATCGATTGCACCGGACGGGTGGTGTCCAGGCTGACAAAATGTCCGCCGGGTTTGAGTACCCGGTACTGCTCGCGCAGCGCCTGGGCGATATCGGTTACATTGCGCAGGAGAAAACCGGAAACAACCGCATCGAAACTTTGGTCGGGGAACGGCAGGCGCAGTGCATCCGCAGTTGCCCAGGCAGGCTGCAGTGGTTCACGCTGCTTGCCCGCCAGCATCATTCCCAGGGTAAAATCGGCGGCGGTAACCTGGCAGTCCGGGTGGCGGCGCATGGCTTCTCGGGCAATGTCGCCGGTGCCTGCGCCTAAATCCAACAAGGTAGCGCTGGGCTGCAGCCGCGCTCGTTGGATCACCTCATTGCGCCAGGCAATGTCCTGCCCGCCGGTCATCAAGCGGTTCATTAAATCGTAGCGCGGAGCAATCCGTTCAAAGATGTTTTGAACGTAGCGGGCTTTATCGGGGCTGTTTAATTCAGGATTCATTGGTGTTGAACGGTACCCAGGCCATGATGGTGGTTCCGTTACCCGCTTCGGAGGAGATGTCCACATCGCCGCCGACGTTGCGGGCACGGGTCTGCATATTGGCAAGGCCGTGGCCAATGGTCAGGCGCATATTATCCGTATCGAAACCGGTGCCGTCATCACGCACTTCCAGCAACACCCGGTCGGCAGATTGCCAGAGAACCACATCCACGCTGCGGGCGCGGGCGTGTTTGGCAATATTTGCCAGGGCTTCCTGGCAGATGTGAAACAGCGCCAGCGATTGGGAATCCGGTAAGTTGGCAAAATTATCGGCAGGGCCTTGTAAATTGACATTCAAGAAGGTGTTGGCGCGGAACTCCTGCACCAGCCGTTTGATTCCTTGCATCAGCGGTTCGTTGTGTAACTGGCGCGGACGCAGGTCGAGGATATAGGCGCGGATATCGCGGATGGTGCTGTTCAGGTCGCTGATGGCCTGCTCGATGCGCTGCAGCATACCGGCGGGGTCTTCTTTCACCAGCAAGCGGGCGTGTTCAAGCGTTAATCCGACTGCGTAGATGGATTGGATGATGCCGTCATGCAGATCCATGCCGATGCGTTCGCGTTCTTCCAATACTGCCAACCGGCGGCCTTGTAAATTCAGCCGCACATTTTCAACGGCGGTTCCAACCCAGGAGCAGATGGTTGCCAGGAACTGCATTTCCAGCTCGTCCAGGGGGCGCGGGTGGCGCGAAGCCACGCAAAGCACACCCAGCAAGCCCTGCCGGCCGTTTACCGGCAGACAGGCGATCTGGTGAAAGGCTGCCTGAATGACTTCCGGGTGAATATCGGTATTGTTATCTCCGGCAACAGTAATCAATTGCGCCTGGTTGTTCTTGGCAATCTTGCCCACAATTCCTTCGCCCCAGGCGTACTGGTCTTTTTGCCAGAGTGTTTTAATCAGATGCCCGCGGTGAAGCACCAGCCGCAGAATCCGGCTGCTTTCCTGGCGCAGGTAAAATTCACCTACCTCGATTTGAAGATAATCCAGCAGCTGTGTAACAGCTTTATCGAGGATCTGGTCCACATCCGCGGAGGTGGCCAGGGTGGAGGCTAATTCATTTAATAAGGCCAGGTTCTCGTTGCGGCGGGTGAGGATGCGGTCGCGCTGGCGCAGTTCTTTGTACATGCGCGCATTGGTGATGGCCACAGCCGCATAGGCGGCCAGCATTTCAATCATTTGCTGGTCTTCGGCGGTAAACTCTTCCCCGTTAATTTTGTTGGTCAGGTAGATCTGACCAAGCTGGCGTCCCACTCTACGGATGGGCACCCCCAGGAAAGAGGTCATCACCGGGTGGTGCTTAGGGAACCCGACCGAACGAGGATCTTCGATCATGTTTTTTAGCCAGATGGGGGCATCGGCATGCATCAGCGCGCCGATCAAGCCCAACCCGCGCGGCGGGAATTTCATCAGGCTGAGTTCTTTTTCCGTCATCCCAACCGGAATGAAGGATTCGAGTTCACCGTTGCTGTTGAGAACGCCCACCGCACAAAATTGTGCGCCTGCTTGCTCGCAAGCCAGCCGGGCAATGCGCTCTAATAACGACTCCAGTGAAACATCCTGGACCAATTCCAGGCTGGCCTTTTGCAAAGCTAACAGCCGCTCTTCGAGTTGTTCGCGAGTCAACTGCGATGGGGTCATAAAATTTTCCCTTTCCGGTCATATTTTACTAGAAGGAATAACAAATCGTCAAATCACATTACACAGCCGGGTGTGCTGAGGGTGTGATCAGGGAAAAACCGGGCCTGCGCGAGGCTTCGCCCCTTTTCATTTCCTGCAATGAATTCCAGGCAAAGCGTCAACAGACTGGTTGGAAGGGTTATGGTATACTTCCCCCCGGAAAGCGCAGAAAAATCATGTCTTTACTTACGACAACCAACCTCTCGAAATCATTTGGCGCGGCGGATATTTTCAGCGACGTTTCTTTAACGATTCCGCACCGTGCCCGGATTGGCCTGGTTGGTCCCAACGGTGTGGGCAAAACCACGCTGCTGCGGTTGTTGTTGGGGTATGATGAGCCGAGCAGTGGTTCGATTTACCGCGCGCGCGGCCTGCGAATGGCGTATTTGCCGCAAGAAGCGCGCCTGGAATCGGAGCGCACGTTGTGGAAAGAATGTCTGACGGTGTTCGAGGATTTGATCAAACGCCAGGCAGAGCTGGCGCGCCTGGAAGCGTTGATGGGCAGCCAGGACCATAGCGATGCGGTTTTGGAGACCTACGGCCGTTTGCAGCACGAATTTGAACTGTTGGGCGGCTACACCTATGAAAATCGCATCCGCCAGACCCTCTTTGGTTTGGGTTTTAACACGGTTGATTTTAATCGCCCCCTGGGGCAGCTTTCCGGAGGGCAAAAGACCCGCGCACTGCTGGCCAAACTGCTGCTCTCTTCCCCCGATTTGCTGCTGCTGGACGAGCCAACCAACCACCTGGATATTGCGGCAGTGGAATGGCTGGAAAATTACCTGAAGGATTGGGATGGCGCGGTGCTGATTGTCTCGCATGACCGTTATTTTCTGGATCAAGTGGTCACAACGGTCTGGGAAATGACCCCCGCCCTGGAAGTGTACCGAGGCAACTATTCCGCTTACCTGGTGCAGCGCGAGGCGCATTACCAGCGCCAGCTGGAAGAATACCAGGCACAGCAAGAGTTTATTGAAAAAGAAGAAGACTATATCCGGCGTAATATTGCCGGTCAGAACACCCGGCAGGCACAAGGCCGCCGTAAACGACTGGAGCGGATGTTGGAAGAAGCCCGGCTTGCCCCACCCAAGCAGCCGCGCCGAATGCGCATGCAGCTTCAGGCGGTTGGCCGGTCCGGTGACCTGGTGCTGCGTACCAAAGACCTCAGCATTGGCTACGCGGATGAAGGCCGTCCTTTGTTTTATGTGCCCGACCTGGTGCTCAAACGTGGTGAATGCGCTGCAATCTTAGGCCCAAACGGTGCAGGAAAAACGACCTTCCTGAAAACACTGCTCGAGCAGATACTGCCTTTGGGCGGCGAAGTAACCTTGGGAGTTGGTCTCAACATTGGCTATTTTGCTCAGGCGCACGAAGGTTTGCATGCAAACTACAACCTGATGGAAGAAATCCAGGCGGTTGCCCCAACCATGCTGCCTGCCGATGTGCGCGATTACCTGGCGAAATTCCTTTTTACGGGGGACGATGTATTTAAGGAAGTGGGCTTGCTCTCTGGCGGGGAGCGGGGACGGCTGGCACTGGCTTGCCTGGCGCAGCAGGGCACCAATCTGCTGCTGTTGGATGAGCCGACCAATCACCTGGACTTACCCTCCCAAGAGATGCTCCAATCTATTCTGGCAGATTACCAGGGGACCATCCTGCTGGTATCTCATGACCGCTATTTGATCGATGCACTGGCAACCCAGGTTTGGGAAGTTTTCCCTGACCAAACCGTTTTGCGGGTGTTTGACGGCACGTACAGCGAATATAAAGCGGCGCGCCAGGCAGAAACAGCCGCCGCAGCGCCTGCCAAAGAGACTGAATCCGGGGAGCATCGACCGGCGCAAACGCGCCAGCGCAGCGGCCCATCCAAAAACAGTGAGCGCAAACGCCTGGAACGGATTCAATCGCTGGAGACGCAGATTACACAAATTGAGATGGATCTAAAACTGGTCAGCCAACAGTTGGAAAATCCGCCTGCAGATCCCGGCCAGGTGGTGCGGCTGGGAGAAGAATACCAGCGGCTGCAGCAAACCTTAGAGGATCATTGGACAGAATGGGCGTCTTTATCCGAGGACGTGCAGTAAATTATTTGTGAATTTTAAAATTAGGGATGACTGCTGCGGAAAATTGTGCTAAAATATAAGACGCTTTCCCTGGGGCGTGGTGCAACGGCAGCACACCAGACTTTGGATCTGTGGATCTTGGTTCGAATCCAGGCGCCCCAGCCTGTGACAAAAACATGAGTTCATCGCTTAGTTGGCCTGGTTTAACTCATAATAGCTCCCTTGGGACGGGCTTATCACCCTCGGAGTTGGGTGAAGCTCGTTTTATTTTTTAATCTACCGGAGAATTGATTGATGAAATTATCTGCTGTCATCCTCGCCGCTGGTTACGGAAAACGCATGCGCTCCACCCTGCCCAAGGTGTTACATCCTTTGGCAGGGATTCCGATGCTGCAGCATACGCTGCGTGCTGTTGCCGCGGTGACTGAAGAACTGCCGGTGGTTGTGGTTGGACACGGCGCAGATGAGGTGCGGCGTGTGTTGGGCAGTTCTGCCCGGTTTGTTACTCAGGCTGAGCAGTTGGGAACGGCGCATGCCTTAAGTATGGCGGAACCGCTGCTGCGCGGCCAAACTGATCTGGTTTTGCTGGCTACGGGTGACATGCCGCTGTTGACCGGAAAAACTTTCCAAAAGTTGATCGAGGCACAGCAGCAAAACAACGGTCCCATCACGCTGCTGACGGTGATCAATCCCGATTCACATGGTTTTGGCCGGGTGGTGCGGGCGGCAGACGGCTCGGTGCTTGAAATTGTGGAAGAAGCCCAGGCTGCTCCGGAAATTCTGGCTATCCAGGAACTGAACGCCAGTGTTTACTGCTTTGAATCAGCCTGGTTGTGGGATGCGCTGAAAGAGATCAAGATTTCTCCGAAGGGTGAATATTATCTGACGGATATTGTTGGGGTGGCGGTTGCACAGGGCAAACGCGTGCAGGCCATGATTGCCGTTGATCCCAATGAGGCACTGGGCGTGAATAACCGTGTGCACCTGGCCGAGGCAGAGTCTATTTACCGCCAGCGTACCAATACCTATTGGATGGAAGCGGGTGTGACCATGATTGACCCGGCGCAAACCTATATTGGTCCGGATGTCCAAATTGGGCAGGACACAATTTTATACCCGGGGACCTGCCTGCGCGGGCAAACCAGCATTGGACAAAATTGCCAAATTGGCCCTTATTCAGTGCTTGAAAATTGCCAAATCGGCGATAATAGTATTGTACAAACTGCGCAATTAAGGAATTTGAAATTGCCGGCCTCGTCTGAGGTGCTGCCGTACACCTTTTTGGATGGTGCGGCGGCAAATGAATAACAGCCGGTCTCGTTTTTGGAAAGATAGATGAACTTGGACCCTTTTCGTACCCTCTGGATCATTGGAATAGTTTTGCTGGGGTTGGACACCCTGTTTGTTGCGCTGCGTTCGAGCGTAAATCATGTACGGCTGCCGCAGTTAATTAGCCTGGTAAATCAACAAGAAAAGAAACTGGACCGGGTGCTGCGCCTGGTGGAAAAACTAGGACTGCGGGCCGGACTGCGGTTATTGGTGGCTACCAGCCACATCTTGCTCGGACTGGTTACTTACCTGCTGCTGGAAATGTACCTGCCGGGTTTGACGCTTGGCGTCGGGCTGGCGCTGCTAGTGGTGTTTGCGCTGTTCCTGCTGGCGTTTGAATTTCTTGTGGAAGGCCGGGTGCTGCGCAACCCTGAGATCTGGATGATCCGCCTGGCACCGCTGGCGGTTGGTTTGGACTTCATCATGCGCCCGTTTTCTTCCTTGCTGCTTGCCCTGTTAGGTTCAACGGTCTCGCTTGAACGCCAACCGGGTTCAGTCACGGAAGATGAGCTGAAAAACTGGGTGGAGGTCGGCGAATCCACTGGCGGTTTGGAAAAAGGCGAACGCCAGATGATTTATTCGATTTTTCATTTTGGCGACACTCTTTGTCGTGAAATTATGATCCCGCGCATTGACATCCTTGCCCTGGAGGTCAACACAACGGTCAACGAGGCCATCCTGGCGCTTTCTCATTCCGGGCATTCCCGTGTGCCGGTTTATGAAGAAACCATCGATAATGTGGTTGGCCTATTGTATGCCAAAGACTTGCTGCGGTCACAAATTGACGGCGATCAACCGGATTCTGTCCGGCCGTATTTGCGCCCGGCTTATTTTGTGCCGGAAGCCAAAAAAGTGGATGAATTGCTGCGCGAAATGCAGGCGCGCAGTGTGCATATGGCGGTGGTCGTGGATGAATACGGCGGTATGGCCGGCCTGGTAACGCTGGAAGATATTGTGGAAGAGATCGTTGGCGAAATCCGAGATGAATATGACCAGGCGGAAGAACTGCTTTACCAGCAAGTCTCTGTGGATGAGGTGATTTTCCACGGTCGTGTGGACCTGGATGATGTGAATGAAGTTTTGGGGACCCATTTGACCAATGAGATGGCAGACACCCTGGGCGGATATATTTATGGAACCATCGGCCGGGTGCCGGTTGGCGGCGAAGAGGTTGCCATTGATGATTGGACGTTAACCGTGGAGCAGGTCAGCGGACGCAGAATTCGCAAGGTGCGTGCTCGCCGCAATCCGCGCGTACTTGAAGTTGAGGAGGCACAGGATGACACTAAGCACTGAACAAAAACAACAGTTGGTCGAAGCGGCCATTCATGCCCGCCGTTGGGCGTACGCTCCCTATTCCAATTACGCGGTCGGAGCGGCACTGCTGACTACCTCCGGTAAAGTGTATGATGGGGTCAATGTGGAAAATGCAGCCTACCCGGATGGAATTTGCGCTGAGCGGGTGGCGGTTTTCAAGGCCGTTTCTGAGGGAGAGCGCAGTTTTACAGCGATTGCGGTTGCATCCATCAATGGCGGCAGCCCGTGCGGCTCCTGCCGGCAGGTTTTGGCTGAATTTGGCCTGGATACGATTGTGCTGCTGGCCGATGCTGACGGGCAAATCCACCAGGAAACGACGGTGCGCGGTTTGCTGCCCGGCGCGTTTACTCCGGATAAACTGGTTCGCTGAGATTTTGCATGCCCGGAAAAGACCGCTCGCTGCGGGTTGAGGCTGTGGTTTTGCGCCATGCAGATTGGGGGGAGGCGGACCGTCTGCTGACGATTTATACCCGCGAGCAGGGTAAGCTGCGCGTGGTGGCCAAAGGCGTCCGGCGGCTGCGTTCGCGCAAAGCAGGCCACGTGGAGCCATTTACCCGTGCAGCATTAATGCTGGCGCAGGGGCGGGATATCTGGATTCTGACCCAGGCAGAGACGCTGGATGCTTATTTGCCAATGCGCGAGGATTTGCTGCGCATTGGGTATGCTCACTATATTGCCGAGCTGGTTGATCGTTTTACCTATGAAGAAGGCCAGAACCGGCTTTTGTATCTTTTGCTGGTGGAGACATTGGAGCGGATTACGGTGCAGCCAGACCCGTTTCTGGCGGTGCGGTATTATGAAATTCACTTGCTCGATTTGTTGGGCTTTCGCCCGGACCTGGTGAATTGTGTTAACTGCCGGGAACTGATCCAGGCTGAAAATCAATTTTTTTCGGCACTTCAAGGGGGAATTTTGTGTCCGCGCTGCGGGGCGATGGATGCTTCAGCGCGGCCAATTTCTGTAGAGGCGCTGCGCTACCTGCGCCATTTGCAGCGCAGTACCTTTGCGGATGCTGCCCGCGCACAAATTGCACAACCCATCCGCATGGAAATGGAATCCATTATCCAATATTATCTGACGTATATTCTGGAGCGCAGTTTAAATACCCCGGCTTTTCTGCGTGAAGTGCGCCGGGGATATCATTCTTAATCCAGACCCAGGTTTAATATTCCGATTGCAGTAAAGTGAACAAACGATCCACTTCAGCGGATAACGCTGCATCGTCAGCCGCATCACAGCCCAGGTTGATAACAACCTGATTTGGGGCAGTGAAGGGTACGCTGATATTTAAACTGGCCGGGCTGCCTTGCAGTTCGCCTTCGCAGACCAGTAAATAGGCGATATCGCGCCGCTTGAATATTTTATAGCCTGCTTTTTCAACCATTTTGCCAATGGCTTTGTAATTTACATCCGCTGTTTTGCCAGGAACTTCACGTTTTACTTCAATTCTTGCCATGCTGCCCTCTCTTTGGATCCATTGATGAATCGATTCAACCCATAATATATAACGATTTTACCTGATCTGGAGTGGAAAGGTTTCGATTCGCTGAAAATCAGCAAAAATTTTCAACATGGGCCAGGGTGGGTTCGCTGCTTGCTGCTCTGTCTGGAATGTATACTCTTTCCAAGCCACCCACGTCGTCTTTCTCCAAAATCTGTTCCATTTTGGCAGGTGCATCCGGGTTGAATTTATGATTTAATAGGTCTATTATTGCGAATTACCACCGGAGGGTTCAGATGCTGCTCAAAGTGGGTACTTTCAACCTGAATAACCTGTTTTCGCGGTTCAATTTTCAAGGCCAGATCGCGGCCATCCTGACCGGCGATACCAACGTCAATGTGACCTATTCCTTTAACGACCCGGAAAGCTACGCCATTCGCACCTTCATGGGCAGGCTGGTCAAGGGCAAGGAAGAGGATAAACGCGCTAAGGTGGCCGCGCGTATCCGGGAAATGGACCTGGATGTGCTGGCAGTGCAGGAGGTGGAAGATTTGCCGACCCTGCAGCACTTTAACCGTACCGATCTGGGCGGGATGTATCCCTACCAGGTGCTGGTGGAGGGCAACGATCCGCGCCTGATCGATGTGGCGCTTCTTTCCAAACTGCCGTTGGGCGCGGTGACTTCCTGGCGCTTTGCCAGCCACCCGGATGAACCGGATTCGCCGGTTTTCAGCCGCGATTTATTGGAGGTGGAAGTGCTGGACGCTGCCCGGCGGAAAAAGCTGCTGACTTTGTTTAATACCCACCTGAAAAGCCAGTATCTTGCCCCCAACGAGAATCCAGTCACGGGCAAGCAGCGCGCGGACCTGACCCGCACGCAGCAAGCCCAGGTGACGGCACGCATTATCCAGGCGCGCACCCGCCCCAACAGCGCTTATTTACTGCTTGGCGATATGAATGACACACCAGATGCGCCGACACTGGCGCCTTTCACCACGGCGGCAGAATTGGGGCTGGTCAACGCACTGGCTGCTCCGCGCGAGACCAATTCCGCCCCGCCGGACCCGGCTCAGCCGGCCGTGCCTGCCTGGACGCACCGCTTTAAGGAAAGCGGCCAACCAGCACGCTACGAATTGTTTGACCAGATCTGGCTCAGCCCGGCTTTGAATGCCCGCCTGCGCGGCGCATGGATCAAGCGGCGCAAGACCCTCGGCGGTGACGGCTCCGATCATGACCCGGCCTGGGTGGAATTGGAATTCTAACCGCGCTGGTTTGGTATAATCAACAGGCGAAGATGCAGGTTATTATCCGCGGCGGCGGCAAGTTCTCTTGCGCCCCGCCGCAGGCTATTTTGTGGAGTGTGCATGAACCAACCCCTTGATTTCCAGTCGATTATTATGAATCTCCAGCGCTTTTGGGCGGAGCAGGGCTGCCTGATCTGGCAGCCGTATTACACCCAGGTTGGCGCGGGGACGATGAACCCGGCCACAGTGCTGCGTGTGCTTGGACCGGAGCCGTGGAATGTGGCTTATGTGGAGCCTTCCGTGCGCCCGGATGACGGACGCTACGGCGAGAATCCCAACCGCTTACAGCAGCATACCCAGTTCCAGGTGATCCTCAAGCCGGATCCCGGCAACCCGCAGGAGATTTACCTGCGCTCGCTGCAGGCTTTGGGGATCGATCCGCGCGAGCATGATATCCGCTTTGTGGAAGATAACTGGGAATCGCCCGCGTTGGGTGCCTGGGGCCTGGGTTGGGAAGTCTGGTTAGACGGCCAGGAAATTACCCAGTTTACTTACTTCCAGCAGGCAGGCGGCCAGGTGTTGGAACCCGTTTCGGTTGAAATTACCTACGGCCTGGAGCGGATCGCGATGGCTTTGCAGCATGTGCGCAATTTCCGCGATATCCGCTGGAATAACCAGGTCAGCTACGGCGGGATTCATTTACAAGGGGAACAGGAACACAGTAAGTATTATTTTGAAATTGCCGACGTGGATCGCCTGCGCAAGATGTACGAGATGTTTGAGCTGGAAGCCGAATCCGCACTGGCGCAGGGGCTGGTATTACCGGCGCACGACTATATTCTCAAGTGCTCGCATACCTTTAATGTGCTGGATACGCGCGGCGCGGTAGGTGTGACCGAGCGCCAGGCCTTGTTCTCGCGCATGCGCGATTTCTCGCGGCGGGTGGCCGAGGCTTATACCGCCCAGCGCCAGGCGTTGGGCTATCCCTGGTTGAATAACACGGGTATTCAAAGCCAGCCGTCCAGCGCGGCAGCAATCCAATCTGCCCCGGCCAGTGGCCCCGGCGATTTCTTGTTCGAAATTGGCACCGAAGAATTGCCGGTTGCGGACCTGTCTTCTGCGTTGAACCAACTGCGCGAGCGCATCCCTGCCCTGCTTGACGAACTGCGCCTGGAACATGGTGCGGTGCGTGTGTTGGGCACACCCCGCCGTTTGCTGGTGTGGGTGGAGCGGATGGCGGAACGCCAGCCGGACCGCGAGTCGTTGGTGAAAGGTCCTCCGGCCAACCGCGCATTTGATGCCCAGGGTCAACCGACCAAGGCTGCCGAAGGTTTTGCGCGCAGCAAGGGTCTGGACGTGAGCGCGCTGCAAGTAGAAGAAGTGGACGGCGGCAGCTATGTGGTGGCGCGCGTCTTTGAGACTGGGCGCTCAGCCGTAGATGTGTTGGCTGAGGCTTTGCCTGGCGTGATTGCGGGTATTCGTTTTGATAAATCCATGCGCTGGAATGCCAGCGGTGTGGCTTTCTCGCGCCCAATTCGCTGGCTGTTAGCGCTCTGGAATGGGCAGGTGATCCCCTTCCAGTATGCTGGTTTAACTGCCGGGCAAGCCACCCGCGGGTTACGCTTCCGCGATCCGGAAACCTTTGCCGTGACTGGGCCGGCGGATTATTTCGCCTTCCTTTCCCGCCAGGGTATCCTGTTGGATGGGCAGGAACGCCAGCAGCGCATCGTTGAGCAGGTGCGCACATTGATTAGCGCGGTCGGCGGCGACCCGGATCATCTGGATGCCGGTTTGTTGGATGAAGTTAACCAGTTGGTGGAAGCGCCGACTGCCCTGCGCGGTTCGTTTGATCCCGAGCACCTGAAACTGCCCGCCGAAGTGCTCGTTTCGGTGATGAAGAAGCACCAGCGTTATTTCCCGGTCTATCGGGCGGACGGCTCTTTGCTGCCGTACTTCATTGCGGTGCGCAACGGTGACGGCGAGCACCTGGATATTGTGGCAGACGGAAATGAGCAGGTGATCCGCGCCCGCTTTGCCGATGCGGCCTTCTTTGTGGAAGAAGACCTTACCCACAAGCTGGAAGATTTTCTGCCGCGCCTGGGCACGTTGACTTTCCAGGTCAAGCTGGGCTCTATGCTGGATAAAACCAGGCGCATTGAAGCACTGGTGGACCGGCTTACCCCGCTGGTGCGCCTGGATGCAGACGATGTGCCGGTAGTCCGCCGGGCAGCAGCACTGTGTAAGGCGGATTTGGTCAGCCACATGGTGGTGGAAATGACCTCGCTGCAGGGCATTATGGGTAAGTATTACGCCCTCCACTCGGGTGAAAGCCAGGCCGTGGCGGATGCGATCTTTGAGGCGTATTTACCGCGTTTTGCGGGCGATCAAAATGCCGCCCACCCGGCCGGATTGGTCGTTGGGATGGCCGACCGGCTGGATACTTTGGCAGGTTTATTCGCTGCCGGATTGGCGCCGACTGGCACCAAAGACCCCTTTGCGCAGCGTCGTGCTGCCCTGGGATTGGTGCAGAACCTGATTGCCTGGGAACTGGACTTTGATCTGAAGCAGGGGCTGGAAGCTGCCGCGCAGGGGCTGCCGATTGCGGCGACTCCGCAAAGTCAGGCTGCCTGCCTGGAGTTTATCGTTGGCCGTTTGCAGAGTGTGCTGCTTGATCAGGGCTACCGCTATGACGTGGTGGCAGCGGTACTGGCTGAACAACAGACCAACCCGGCTTCCGCGGCGCGGGCTGTGCAGCAGCTCAGTGCCTGGGTGAACAATCCGGAATGGCCGTTGATCCTGCCCGCCTATTCACGCTGTGTGCGTATTACCCGCGATCAGGCGCAGCAATACATCATTCAACCGGAAGCTTTTGTGGAAGAGGCCGAAAAAGCCTTGCTGGCCGCTATTTTGCAGGCTGAAACTGAGACCCGCCGGGCGGGCTCGGTGGAAGATTTCTTCAAGGTCTTTGTGCCCATGATCCCGGTAATTAATCACTTCTTTGAGGCTGTTCTGGTCATGGCAGAAGACGCTGTGGTACGCGGCAACCGCCTGGGCTTACTCCAGCGTGTGGCTGGTCTGGCAGCTGGTGCGGCGGATTTCTCGAAACTGGAAGGTTTCTAAACCCATCGATTGCATGTATAACGGCCGGGCAACCGGCCGTTATGTTTTAAACAAATATACCCTGGACGGATCTTGCCCAGGGCATACGAAATAATCAAATAAATCAAATGAAATGAATCGGAAACAAAAATTTTGGAACTTATTTATATGACATCGACAATGTTGCTGTAAATGTCACCGACTTGATTGCCGAACAACCACAACAAGACGATCACCAGAACAGCCACAATCACGATGATCAGACCGTATTCGACAAGGCCTTGCCCCTCTTTTGGCAGCGCAAACTTCAAAGTAATCACCTCCTTCCTGGATGTTATTTTTTAGTTATGTGCAGGTAAGAAAAAATTTATTAAAAACTTATGGAATGACTTCTTTAATATTTATACAATACAAAGAAATAGGAATAGCGTCAAGCGAAAACCTTTAGAAATTTTCCAGAAAATGGATGATACCTTAGAAATTTTAGAGAGTGGATATGCACAAAATTCTTTTGGTGGATGATTCCGCCTTTTCGCGAATTACATTAAAACGGATATTAGGGGAGAAGTATCAAATTATTGAAGCTGCCAACGGGGAAGATGGTCTGCGGCAGTTTGAGCATGAGCGTCCAGACCTGGTTGTATTAGACCTGACGATGCCCGGGATGAATGGGTTGGAAGTGTTGGAAAAAATCAAACAACTCGATCCTCTTGCGCGAATCGTTATTGGGACCGCCGATATACAAGACTATAACCGCCAAAAAGCAACCGAGCTTGGCGCGGTTGGATTTATCAGCAAGCCATTTCAGAGCGAGACGCTTCTAATAATGGTTGAACAAGCTCTGCAATCTGAATGAGGATATTCCGATGTCGTTAACTCCTTTGCAACATGATGCGCTAACAGAAATTGTCAATATTGGTTTTGGAAAAGCGGCTGCCACCTTATCCGTTCTGACGGGCAAGCGGGTGATTTTGAATGTCCCAGACATTTATGTCATGCCGACCAACGAAGTGGATTCGGTTTTGAGTTCGATTACCCAGGGAGAGGTCACCACCATTAATCAGGTCTTTATGGGGAAGGTTTCGGGCAATGCCCTCCTGATCCTCAACCAGGCCAGTGCCTCGATCCTGGTGGATTTGATTACCCATGGAAAGGGTGAATCGCGCCGTTTGATGGCCTCAGACCGAGAAGCCCTTTTAGAAATTGGCAATATTTTGCTTAATGCGTATGTGGGTTCATTTGGCAATATTCTCAATGTGCAAATTCGATTTATGGTGCCCAAGATTCAATCGGAGAATTTGGGTGACTTGCTTGATTCCATATCTATTGCCCAGGTGGAATTAAATTCCACCATTGTGGTCAAAACCCAGTTTGTCATCGGGGATGGGCAGATCAGCGGGTATGTCTTAATCGTTATGGGGGTTGAATCGTTGGATTTGCTGTTGGCGGCAATTGATGCGCAAAGCTGCTAGCCCGCGAGACAACCATGCCAAACCAGACCATTCTAGACGCGCTGCCTTACGGCGTAATCATCACCGATAAACTGCTTCGGGTGACCACGATTAATCGTTGGGTCGCTGATTTTCGAAACCTGACCCTGGCAGACTGTGCCGGATGCCTCTTTGCGGAGGTGTTTCCGGAAGTTGCTGAACGGGGATTGTTATCCGTTTATGATTTTGCGTTGGAAACCCAACAGCAATTTACGCTTTCCACGCGGCTTCATAAATATTTTTTGGCAATTCCAGCTCAGCCAGATTCCGGGCTGGAGTTTATGCCGCAATCCACGCTGGTGGCTCCTTTGAATGTAGCGGGAGAGTTGGTAGGGACCATCACTATTATTAGCGATGTCAGTGACCGGGTGGTTACTGAACATGCTTTGAACCACGAAGTTGAAAAATTATCAATCTTGCATCAGCTTGATCAAGCTCTGACTACTTTGGAATTGCCTTCCTTATTTAATTTGCTTACCGAGCAGATCGGGACGATATTTTCCGCAAAAGGTGTGGCAGTATTTTTGGATCAAGACCAGACGATCAACCTGGTGGCAGGAAATGGAATTGGGGCGCTGCAAGGACTTGTTCCTGGCAGCCTGGCCGAATGGTGTTTTCAAAGACGCCAGGCGCGTTATTTTAATTTCCGCCATAGCCAGGAAAAATTTCATCCACTGGTTGCAGATGCTAAAGCAGAATTGGCCGCGCCAATGCTGCTTGGCTCGATCTGTATAGGTGTGATCTCTGCCAGTTTTACACAGAATGATCAGGTGGATCCGTATGATCTTGAGTTGTTACAGGCATTGGCCGCTCGAGCGGCGGCAGCAATTTATAATGCCCGCCTTCACGATGAATCACAATTTTGGCGAAATTATTACCAACAAGTAAACTCACGCATGCAGACTTTGCTTAATGCAACGCGATTGATCAGTTCCAAGCTGGAACTGCAAGATTTAATGGATTCAACCGCAATTTTGGTGAAAGATGTGTTTCAAGCCGACCTGGCAGTGTTTTACCGGTTAGATGCGGAGACGGGGCATTTTGTCCCTGTATCTTCGGCTGGAAATAAAGAAGATTTAAACGCAATCCCCCGGATTCAACCTCAAGTGAATTTTGATGATTTGAAAAATCAAGTGATTATTGGGGGCTGTCATGAAATTGCAGAGAAAAGGCTATTTTCCACTGAAGCCTGCCAGTGGTTAAAATCAAAAGAATTAAACAGTCTGATGGCTTCTACTTTGACGCTTCAAAATAAGTTAGCGGGTTTTATGATGGTTTTTTCAAAAAAACAGCACGGATATTTTGGCGGCGAAGAAGTGGAATTGCTTAATGCGATTGGTGTGCAGTTGAACATGGCTTTAGAAAACGCGGAATTGTTTGCTGCTCAGCAAAAATTGGCCGTTACCGATGGATTAACCGGCATCAGCAACCGCCGCCGTTTTGACCAGGAATTGGCAAACCTGGTCCGGCAGGCGAACCGCTCACAACAGCCGGTTTCTTTGATTATGATCGATATTGATAATTTCAAGCGGTTTAATGATACCTACGGCCACCAGGCCGGCGATGAGGTTTTGCGTCTGCTGGCTCAGGTAATACAAAAAACCGTCCGCGGGCAGGATATTGTGGCTCGTTATGGCGGAGAAGAAATCGCTGTAATTTTGCCCTCGACCGAAATTCACGAGGCTGTGCTTGTCGCGGAGAGAATCCGCAAGGCGGCCATGCGTGTGACGGAAATCGCGCAGGATAACAGTTTCGCGGATGAGAAGGTGACCATATCGCTGGGAGTTGCTTCCGCCCCGCTGCATGCGGCTGATGCGTTGGAACTGGTTGCGAAAGCAGATGAATTTCTCTATCAGGCCAAACATTCCGGGAAGAACCGGGTGGTGACTTGCCTTCCGGAAATGGCTGGATAACGCTGCTTGTTCTTCTGCTGGAGTGAACAAATCAAGGCAAGGATGGGAAAATTCCTTGATCCTCTGGGTTGATTTTATGCTCTAAATGCGATTAGAATCAATCCCAGGAGAGTCCCCTTGACCGCAGTTGATGAGATTAAATCACACCTGGATGCAATTGACCTGATATCCGAGACGGTAAAATTACGCCGGTCGGGTAAGAACTATGTTGGTTTTTGCCCGTTTCATCCCAATTCGCGTACGCCTGCTTTTGTTGCCTTTCCGGATTCGGGTACCTGGCGCTGTTTTGGCCAGTGCAATGAGGGCGGCGATATCTTCAAGTTTGTGATGAAGAAGGAAGGCTGGGACTTCCCGGAAACGCTGCGCTACCTTGCAGATAAAGCGGGGGTACAGTTAGAACCCCAAACTGCGGAGCGGCAGGCAGAAGACGAGCACCTGGAACGGCTGCGCGTTTTAATGGAGGATGCGGTTACTTTCTTTCGCCATCATTTGCTCAATACCCCGGCCGGTAAGCCCGCCCTGGAGTATTTAAACCGGCGCGGACTGCAGCCCTCTACCATTGAGGCCTTTGGCCTGGGCTATGCCCCGGATACCTGGGATACTGCGCTGCGCTATTTTACTGAGAAAAAATATACCCAGCAGGAACTGGTCCGTACTGGCCTGGTGACCGAACGGCAAGACGCCAGCGGGGTGTATGACCGCTTTCGCAACCGGATCATGTTCCCCATCCGTGATGGATTGGGGCGAATGGCCGGGTTTGGTGCGCGCATTCTCAACCCCAATGATGTGCCTAAGTTTTTAAACTCGCCGCAAACGGAGCTGTTTGATAAAGGCCGCTTATTATACGGCCTGGATTTGGCTCGCAAAGCAATTCGTGCACAGGATCAGGTGGTGATTGTTGAAGGCTATCTGGATGTGATTGCACTGCACCAGGCGGGTTTTACGAATGTGGTTTCGCCGATGGGTACTGCGCTGACCGAAGACCAGCTGCGCCTGCTGAAAAAGTTTACCCGGCGGATTGTGCTGGCTTTGGATGCCGATGCCGCCGGTGAAAAGGCTACCCTGCGCGGTTTGGAAGTAGCCCGCCAGGCGCTGGATAAGAGCGAAGAGCTTGCTTTTGATCCGCGCGGCTTGCTGCGCCATGAGGCGCGCTTGCAGGCGGATATGCGCGTGACCACTTTGCCGGAGGGGATGGACCCGGATGAAGTGGTGCTGCGCGATCCGGAGGAATGGAAACGCATCCTGGAAGATGCCAAACCGATTGTGGTGCATGTGATGGAAGCGCTGGCTGCAGGGCAGAATCTGGAAGATGCCAAGGTAAAAAGCGGGCTGGCAGCCCAGGTGCTGCCGTTGATCGAAGATGTGCCAGACCCGGTGGAGCGCGATACCTACCGCCAGCGGCTGGCGCGCCTGTTGAAGGTGGATGAGCGTTCGCTGCAGTCTGGGACGGGGGTACAGCCAGGCGGACGGCCGCGGCGCAAACCGCAGCTTGCAGAAAAGCCGTCCAGGCAGACAGCTGCTCAACAGCCGCTTTCGGGCAGCCCGCAGCGGTTAGCGCAGGCCATGGAGGCGCATTGTTTAAGGCTGCTGCTGCACCAGCCGGAACACCTGTATAATTTAGATCGGACGCTGCAACAGGCTGGCTTGAGTCGTTTCAGCCCGCAAGATATGGAGTTTGCAGATCACCAGGCGCTGGCGCGTTTGCTGCTGCAATCTTTGGAGCAAGATCACAGTGACCCATCCGCTTATTTGCGGGATAATCTGCCCGAGTCACTGGACGACATGGTGCAGTTGTTTTTGGCTCCGTTATCTCAACAACAGGGCAAAGAACCAACAGCAGACCAGCGGCTGGAAGATTTGGTCCGGACCTTCATGAATTTACGGCTGATCCGTGTGAATGAGGGTATTCGCCAGATGCGCTTTCTGCAAGCAGAAGTTGAAGCTCAGGCAGAAGGAGAAGGGGGACTGAACCCATTTCAGGATTTGATTGTGCAATATTTGCAGGCTCGCAGTCGATTAGAGTCAGCGATTGGTCGTTCTTTTCAACTTGATTAATGGATTTATGGTATAAATTAACCTATGCCGCGAACTAAAAAACCTTCTAATTCTATTCCTGCCTCATCCTCCAAGCGCCCCGTTAAAAAAGCATCCGAGAAAGCGGCACCAGGAGGTCGTTCGAAGCGGACAAAGCGCCCGAACGCGAATAAACCGGGAGAAGCTCAAAAAGCTTCTTTAGATGATGATGTGTTGGTCAAAGAGGAGGCTGACGAACCGGCCGTTCAACAGGTTAATGAAGAATGGACCGAAGCTGAAATTCAATTAGAAGATCCCCTGGAGATCCTTGAAGACCCGTCTCTGGCGGTTGAGCTGTCTGAAGATCCAGTCCGCCTGTACTTAAAGGAGATTGGACAGATTAACCTCTTGGATGCCGATAGCGAGTTCCGTCTGGCTGCACGCATTGAGGCCGAGCGCCGCTTTAAGACGATGAGCAAGCATTTGGATCCGAAGGCCAAACAGCCGGACCATTACCGCAAGGTGTTCTTGACCGTCAGTGAAGATGTGTACACCTGCTGGGAGCGCCTGAAACAAGATGCACAACGGCTGGGTCAGGACGGCGTGCCTGATTTGGGCCTGATGCTGTTGGAAGCTCAGCTTTTGCGCCAGGCCTGGCAGGCTGATGAACCTTCTTACCTGCGTTCATACCTGGATAACGGTATGTGGGGTAAGGATTCTCTCTGGGATGAGTTGGTCCGCAATGCCTTTTACCTGTTTTTAAGCCTCTATTTGCTTCCCGCCAGTCTGGCAATGAAGCTGGTGGAAGTGCTGCAAAAAGAGGAAGAATTGCCGGAGATGGAATGGTTTGAATCCCATCTGGCCAATGAAGATGTGCTGATGCAGGAAATCAACGGCATTGAATGGCGTGCGGAAGAAGCAAACCAGACCTTGATCCGGGCGAATCTGCGCCTGGTGGTCAGTATTGCCAAGCGCTATCTGGGGCGCGGGATTTCGTTCCTGGATTTAATCCAGGAAGGTAACCTGGGATTGCTGCGCGCAGTTTCCAAGTTTGATCCTACCCGCGGATTTAAGTTCAGTACCTATGCCACCTGGTGGATTCGCCAATCGATCAGCCGGTATATTGCTGAGCAGGCGCGCACCATTCGTATTCCAGTGCACTTATTTGAGGCCATTACCCGCCTGCTGCGCGTTCAGCGCACTTTGGTTCAACAGCTTGGCCGCGAGCCAACTATGGAAGAATTAGCCCTGGAAGGGGGCATGCTTTCTGACGAAGATGTGGCTGCAATTAACCTTTCCAGGCTCGATGAACATTTGTTGGATCCGGAAGTGCAGCGGCGCTGGAATTGGGCAACCGCCAAAGTGCAGCGGATTCTCCAATCCGCAGAAGAGCCTGTTTCTTTGGAACGGCCTGTGGGTGATGAGGAATCCAGCCAGTTGGGCGACTTCATTGAAGATGACGACGCCCTGGAACCAATGGATGCAGCCGCCCGTGAGATGCTGCGCGAGCAGGTACAAAGTGCTCTGGGTGCGCTTTCAGAGCGTGAGCGCCAGGTGCTGGAACTGCGCTTTGGGTTGATTGACGGCAAAGACCACACGCTGGAAGAAGTCAGCCGGTATTTTAATGTGACGCGCGAGCGCATCCGTCAGATTGAGGCCAAGGCTTTGCGCAAGCTGCGCCATCCAACCCGCAGCCGCCATCTGCGCGAATACTTATCCTGATTACTCTAATGCCTGGATGGGTGTTCCCGTCCAGGCTTTTGTTATCTTATGTTTCCTGTCACTGCTGCCGTGATGTTTGATGGAGGAGGTGCCAATGGCGGTGCGGGTATTAATTGTTCAAAGTGATTCCAAAGCAGCCAAAACGCTGGCAAGATATTTTAAAGGGCGGGGTGACCAGGTTTGGGAAGCCGCTGACCTGGGCAACGCCCGGGCGGCTTTTCTCCAGGCTAAACCACAACTGGTTTTATTGGATTTGCATTTCCCAAGAGATCCGTGGCTGGATTTTCTGCGCCGGATTCAAAAAGACCCTAATGGTGTGCGGATTATTGCCACCAACCAGTACCCCGATGTGCAGCAAGAAATGGTTGCCCGCGCCAATGGGGTGACCGTGTTTTTGCGACAGCCCTACACTCCGCACTGGATTGAGACCGCTTTACGCCGTTTGGAGGGGGTAGATGTGCCTACCCAGCCAACGACAAAAAAAGCAGCCGCCCCTGCGGCGGGCAAAGCGCCCAAAGTGCGCATGCCCGTGCGCATCAAAATCACCTTACCGTACTTGCTTTTGGCCTTGCTTTTTGCGTTGGGCGCGGGCTATATCATCAGCCAGGTGGTGTATGAATCGGTTCAGGACCGTTATTTCAACCAACTGGTTGCCACAGGCCGGCAGACCACAGACTGGATGGTGCGGGAAGAGGATCGCATTCTGGGTACGCTGCGGCTTGTCTCAAATACACAGGGCGTTGCTGATGCAATCCGGGCGGGCGATGCAGAAACCTTGCGCAATTTTGTGCTGCCCTTAATGGTCAATGCAAAAGAAGAGGTGGTTGAACTGCTGGATATGAACGGCGTTTCGGTTTTATCGATTCGCCAACAGCCGGGCGGCGGACCTTCGGATTATAACTTTTCGCGCGGTGAGACGTTCTTCCAGCAAACGGAATTTGTTTTAAGAGTCTTGCAGGGACAGACGGATGTGCGAGGTGACAAGTTCGCCGGTTTTGCACAGGCTCCCTGGGGAAATTATTTTTATGTCAGCGGACCAGTGTATGATAACGCGAACCAGCAGGTTGGCGTGGTCCTGGTCGGCAAATCGCTGGATAACATGGTGCGGGAAATGCGCCAGGAAACCCTGGGCGAAACCACAATTTATGATTTTTCCGGAAACCCATTGGCTTCAACCCTGAATACCCAATTGGCCCAAAATCCGATTGATCCCGGCCAGGCGAATGAGGTGCTTGTCACTCAAGAACAGTCCAGCCTGACCCGCAGCTTAAAAATATCTTCATTGGATTACCTGGAACTGCTGGGACCCTGGGAAGCGCGCGACCAGGTGGACCTGGGCATCCTGGGTATTGCTTTGCCGCAAACCTTCCTGGTGACTACCAGCCAGTTTACGCGGGTGCAGATTTTTATATTAATATTTATCGCAATTGCCCTGGTGGTTGGAATCGGGCTTTACCTGGCCAACTTGATCACGCGTCCGCTAGAACGATTGGTGGGGGCCTCCAATGAGGTATCTCGCGGCAACCTGGGGATTAAAGTGCCGGTTGAAGGCAATGATGAAGTGGCCGTTCTGGCACACTCGTTTAATGCCATGATTGCCGGTTTGCAGGAAGGCTCAATGTATCGCGATCTGCTTGGCCGGACTGTCTCGCCGGAAGTGCGCGAGCAGCTTCGCCAGACCTTCTCGACGGGGAATGTTCGCCTGGAAGGTCAGGAAGCAGTCGCAACCGTTCTGATGACCGATGTGCGCAGCTTTACCACCATGTCCGAAGCGGTGGAACCGGCGCGGGTCATGGCCTGGCTGAATGAATATTTTGACCGGCTGGTCCCAATCATTATCAAACACGGCGGGGTGGTGAATAAATTTGACGGTGACGCCATCCTGGCGTTCTTTGGTATTCTTCCGCGCATCATTAACCCATCCAAAAGCGCGCGGGCAGCCTGCCAGGCCGCCCTGGAGATGTTGGATGCCATTGAGCAATTGAACCAGGCGCGGATTGACCGCGGAGACCCGCCTTTTGTGACTGGAATCGGGGTAAATACCGGGGTGGTGATTGCTGGCGGGTTGGGCGCGAAAGACCGCCTGCACTATACGATCATTGGCGACACGGTGAATACAACCCAGCGGTTAGAGGCCTTGACGAGGCAGACATTTGACGGCACCGGTATTTTAATTGGCCAACCCACGTTTAATGCGTTGGGAGAGGGACAAAAAGAATTTGCTTTGCAGCCATTGGGGCAGTTCACCGTCAAGGGCAAAGCAGACAAAGTGATGGTGTACCGGCTCTCAAAAGCGGGCACCAGCGCACCCGCAGGAACTACTTTATAAGGTCAGACTCTGGTTGAAAGGAAGGCCAGGATGAGTGCATTTCGCGAATTTATCGGTTCCATTTGGCGATGGCTGCTTTTGATGGTGTTGTTAACCTCGGTTGTGATGGCTGTGGGCGGAGCATTAAACACCCTGGAACCGCGCCAGCCTGCTTTATATTCCTGGCATCCGGTTGGTTTCCAGTCACAGGTGGCGGCGGATTATGGGCAGGATGCCGCGGGAATGCGTTTGCCTCCAGCCGAACTGGATTTGTTGAGCCAGGCAGCCCCCGATCAGATTGAAGTGCTGTTGAATAAGCCCATCGAGGATTTGCATAGTAAGTGATCTGTGATGATC
>JAJUJY010000062.1 GCA_029265085.1 Chloroflexota bacterium | reverse complement strand
GGTTTCGGTACCACCGTTTGTTTAGTGATCTGCTAAACCAGAGATTATTTCAAATTGCACCCGGGTTGGCGCCGCAGCTGCACCAGGCGGCCAGTCTTTGGTTTGAGCAGCACAGCAACCTGGATGAGGCGGTCCAGCATGCGCACCTTTCCGGTGATATGAGCCGCACGGCTGACCTTGTGGAAAAAATGGCGGAAACCTGGATCATGCGCAGCGAACTGCTGACCTTTTCCGGTTGGGTGGAGCGGCTGCCTGTTGAGGAAGTCAACCGCCACCCCCTTTTGCGGGTATATATTGCCTGGTCGTTGATCTGGCGCGGCGCAGCGATTCACCAGATTGAAGCCCAGCTTTTGGCTGCCCAATCCAACCTGGAATTGTCCACGAAGTCGGCGCCAATGTATGGTCTGCTGGCGCTGGCGCAAGGGAAGATTGCCGAGGCGCAGGCCTATGCCCGGCTGGCTTTGGAGCAGCTCCCGGAACAGGACCGGCTGCTGCGCGGCCTGGCAGAGTTGATTCAAATTTCTGCAGTTATGCTGACCGGCGATATGCAGCGGGGCATCCAGGAAATGGAACGGCTGCTGGCACGCAGCCAATCTGCGGAAAATTTTTTGATCACCAATTTCTTGCTGTGCAACCTTGCGGAAAATTATCATAAACTGGGCGAAATGGGACAGGCAGAAAAATTTTACCAGCAGGCGCTGGATCAGGCGGGGCGATTGGGAGAGACCCTGCCTGTGGCCGTAGAAGCGTATGCAGGTCTGGCCGATATTCTGTGTGAGAAGAACCAGTTAGCGCAGGCAGAACAGCACTTAAACAAGGCGCAGGATTTAGCCCACCGCTGGGGTCAGGCAAACCGGATTTCCATCTTTCTCAACCAGGCCCGCCTGTACCGCGCATTGGGCGATGATGAGCAAGTGAAAACTGCCCTGATCCATGCCCGCCGGATTGCGCAAACAACCGATATGTCATTTCTGGATGATTATGTGGTTGAACTGCATGAGATGACCCGCTATCTAGCCCTGGGGCAGTTGGATGCGCTGCAGGATTGGCTTGAAAAACGCGGTTATCATGCTCCGGTGGATGAGATTATCCATGCTCAGTTAGCGGATTACGGTTATTCCCGGCTGCGGAAATATGAGTACCCGGTATTGGCTCGGTATTGGCTGCAGCAGCACCGGTATGATGATGTAGTGGTTTTAATGAGCCACTTGAATGAGTTGGCCGCACAGAAAAAACGCCTGATTTTGAGGCTGGAAGCGCAAATCTTGCTGGCGTTGGCATACCAATTCAGGGGCGAAAGTGAGCAAGCCTGTGCGTGGATGCAATCTGCGCTGGCATTTGCTGCGCCGCGCGGATTTTGCCGTACCTTTGTGGATGAAGGTGAGCCAGCCCGGCTGCTCCTGCAAACCCTGCGCGCTCAGGTGCAGGACGAGCCCTTATTGGCATATATCGATTCATTATTGGCGGCTTTCCCCGGCAGTGAGAAGGCTGCGCTGCCAAAAAAATGGGTCCCGGCGGGGTTGGTGGAACCGCTCAGCGAGCGCGAACTGGAGATTTTGCCGCTGCTGCAAACGGCGTTATCCAACCCGGAAATTGCCGCGCACCTGGTCATTTCGATGAACACCCTGCGCACGCACCTCAAGAGCATCTATGCCAAGCTGGACGTGCACAGCCGCTACCAGGCTTTTGCACGCGCCAAAGAACTTCATCTTTTATAGTTTCCCTGGGGCGCTTAAAAAATATAGTCCAATGAGCGGGTGATTTGTTGGCATGGGGTGCCAATCACCCTGGAATGTGATGCGTAATCACCCTGGTCCTCACTATAGTGTTTGGTAGAAGGAGGTGCGGGCATGTTAAAAAGAGCACCAGCGAAAACTGCCTGTTATGAGATTCGGGTGATGGGTGTTTTAGAGCAGCCCTGGACCAGTTGGTTTGAGCCACTCTCCATCACCTACGACCGGAATGACCAACAGCCCGTCACCATCCTGACCTGCCATGCTGCTGACCAGGCTTTTTTGCGCGGATTGATGAATAAAATTTGGGATTTTAACCTGACCCTCATTTCCATCCAGCGCATGGATCACCTGGAAGCTGAAACCGGACCTAAAGGAGTTTGAAAATGAAACCTGTATTTATCCTTTCATTAAATGACAAGAACGCTGCATTAGAGCAGGTGGGCGGCAAGGGCGCTTCCCTGGCGCGCCTTGCAAATGCTGGTATTCCGGTTCCGGACGGCTTTCATGTGACGACTGCCGCATACCAGCAATTTGTAGCAACCAATCATTTGCAGCCGCTGATCGCGGTCGAACTGGCCCAGGCCGACCCGGCTCGACCGGCTTCCCTGGAAAAAGCCTCGGCTGCAATCCGGCAATATTTTCTTGATGCGGAAATTCCCGGAGAAATTGCTACGGAAATTGTCACTGCTTACGGCGTGCTCCACGGCAATCAACCGCCGGTGGCAGTGCGTTCCTCGGCCACTGCGGAAGACCTGCCGGATGCTTCATTTGCCGGGCAGCAAGAAACGTATCTCAACATCCAGGGGTCCGCGCGTGTTTTGGAAGCTGTGCGCCAGTGTTGGGCCTCGCTCTGGACAGCGCGGGCAATTGGCTACCGCATGCGCCAGAGAATTTCGCCTGAAAGCGTGGCATTGGCTGTGGTGGTTCAACTCTTGTTCCAGGCGGAGGCAGCCGGCATTCTCTTTACAGCCAACCCGGTCAACGGCCGCCGTAATGAGACGGTGGTCAGCGCCGCCTGGGGGCTGGGCGAAGCGGTGGTAGGCGGCCTGGTGACCCCCGACACCCTGACGATTGACAGGAATACCCACCAGGTGATTAACCGCCAGATTGCTGAAAAGCAGGTGATGACGGTTTGCTTTGCTGACGGCACCCATGAAGTGAGCGTTCCGGAGAATTTGCGCGGCGTTGCGGTGTTGAGCGATGCGGCGGCGGTGGAATTAACCCGCCTGGCAGAAAAGATCGAACCGCTCTACGGCGTTCCATTGGATATTGAATGGGCCTGGGCAGATGGGCAGTTTACCATTGTCCAGGCACGGCCGATCACAACACTGCCTGCTGAAGAACCCGCAGAGCCGGTTACCTGGACGCTGCCAAACCCGAAAGCCTTTTATGCGCGCGGCAGCCTGGCGGAACACCTGCCTAACCCGTTGACCCCCTTGTTTGGCAGCCTGGGGATCCGTCTGGCCAACCAGGCGACCTATGAATTGGGAATTGAATTTTTGGGTGCCGAGGCAGCCAGGGATTACCAATACCGGGTGATGAATGGTTACACTTATTTAGGCATTGTGATGGGGTTGAAAGAAACCTGGGGATTTACCAAGACGGCATTTTCGCAGTTAGGTAATATGCTTGGAAAAGGCACAGAACGCTGGCGGGAAGCGCGCGAACAATTGATTGAAGTGGTCCGCAAATGGGAAGCCAAACCCGTAGATGGGTTATCGCCTTCCGAACTATTGGCCGGAGTGAATGAAATGATTTTGCAGGCGGTAAAGTTTTATACCGTGATTCAGGCTGGAACCTTACCCACCGCCAGCAGCAGTGAAATCATTTTTACGCGCGTGTACAAACTGGTCAAGCGCAAGAGCGACCCGGAACCCACCGCCTTTCTGTTTGGCTTTGATACCCTGCCGATCCTGTCTGAAAAATCGTTATATGATCTGGCTATGTTTGCCTGTGACCATGCAGAACTGGGGCACTGCATCCGCACTCAGCCGTCGGCTGTGCTGGCGGAGGCATTACTTACGCGGAAACCGCCCGTTGGTGTGGTAGCCGAGGTCTGGTCAGCGTGGCTGGCGTGTGTGGACGAGCACTTAAAGAATTACGGCCACACGGTTTACCAGTTCGATTTTGCCGAGCCAACCCCGGCGGAAACGCCTGAACTGCTGCTGGATGCGGTGCGCATGTACCTGGAAGGCAAGGGCACCAATCCCTACGAACGCCAGGAACAGGCCGCTCAAAAGCGCGAGGCAGCCACCCAGGCAGTGGCAGCCCGCCTGATCTGGCCGTTCAAAGGCTGGTTCAAAAAATCTTTAAAGTGGGCGCAAGACACGGTGCCGGTGCGCGAAGACAGCCTGACGGATTTGGGCATGGCGCACCCGCAGGTTCGCCGGATGTTAGCGGAATTGGGCCGCCGTTTTGCTGCCCAGGGTGCCATCCACAAGGCCGAGCAGATCTACTGGCTGGAAGAGACCGAGGTCAATGAGCTGGTGCGCGCTATGGAGCACGGCGAACCGCTGCCCGATCTTTCAAGCCGAATCCCGGAGCGGATGGCCACCTATCACAGGCAGATGCGGTTGAATGCCCCTGCACTCATGCCGGAAACTTCGATCTATGCCCGCATGATCCCCTGGAGCAAAAATTTGCGGGAAGGGCAAAAGACCATCTCCGGCCAGGGTACCAGCCCGGGCAAGGTGACCGCCACAGCGCGGGTGCTCTTTGGACCGGAAGATTTTGGCCAGATGCGCCCCGGCGATGTGCTGGTGGCTGTCACAACCACCCCGGCCTGGACGCCGCTCTTTACGATGGCTTCGGCTGTGGTCACGGATATTGGCGGCCCGCTCAGCCACAGTTCAATTGTGGCGCGTGAATTTGGCATCCCGGCAGTGATGGCCACTGGTGTGGCAACGCGCCTGATCCAAAGCGGGCAGGTCGTCACCGTGGACGGCGCGGCTGGCACGGTCACACTGAACGGCAATCATACTTAACCAGTCTGGTCTGCCCGTGTTTTGAAACGAGGCGGCGATGAATACACAAAACCGCAAGAATTTATATACCCTGGCTTTTACACTGCTGGTGGTCATGCTGGGCTATGGGATCATCATCCCGATCATCCCCTTCTATATGGAAAGCATGGGCGCCGGCGGCACAGAACTGGGATTACTGGTATCTGCTTATGCAATGATGCGCCTGGTTTGCGGCCCAATCTGGGGCAGCCTGTCTGACCGGGTTGGCCGCAAACCCATTTTGCTGATCGGATTGCTGGGCTATACCGTGACTATGTTCTGGTTCGGGCTGGCCAACCAGCTCTGGATGCTGTTCGCCGCGCGGATTTTATCTGGCATTCTCTCCTCGGCCACAGCGCCGACCACGATGGCCTATATTGGCGACAGCACATCTTCCAAAGAGCGCGGCGGCGGCATGGGCATCCTCGGCGCGGCGGGCGGGATCGGCACCATCCTGGGACCTTCTTTGGGAGGGCTGCTGGCCAAAGAGTCACTATCCACACCCTTCTTTGTGGCCGGTGGATTGGCGCTGGCTTCCTTGATCCTGGCGGCGGTCATTTTACCCGAGTCACTGCCTGCGGCGCAGCGCAAGCCCGCAGCCGAGAACGGCAAATTGATCGATCTGCGCGTCTGGTGGCGGGCATTGTTTGGCCCGATCGGGCCTGCGCTGCTGCTGGTTTTCCTTTCCACCAGTGCGTTGATGATCTTCTCAGCCATCTTTGGGCTGTACGGGCTGGACCGCTTTGGCTATGGGCCGGAAGAGGTGGGGGTGATCTTTATGATTGTGGGGGTGGTCTCGGCGGCAGCCCAGGGCGGGCTGGCCGGGCCGCTGACCAAACGCTTTGGCGAGCCGCTGTTGATCAAGGTCAGCCTGGTTGCTACCGCCCTGTCGTTTGGGCTGATGCTGCTGGCCAATAATCTGCTGACGGTGACGCTGTCGATCTGCTTCCTGGCGCTGACCACGGCGCTGCAAGTACCGGCGATTATGTCGCTCACCTCGCAGCAGGCGGATTTGTCGCAAGGGGTGGCAATGGGCTTGAGCAACTCGTTCGTCAGCCTGGGGCGCATCGCCGGTCCGCTCCTGGCCGGGCCGCTGTACGACTGGCAGATCTGGATGCCGTATGCCGCCGGTGCGCTGATCGCGCTGCTCAGTGCGCTGTATGCCGCGCTGCGGTTGAAAGGACGGGGGGCAGAAGCGGCGAGTGGGTAGTGGAGAGTGGCGAGAAGTTGAAAGAATTTGCGGGCAGTAACCTGTTTGGGTGTAGGGGTCAGGCGGAAAAACCTTACTGATAGAAGGCAACGCACCAGCCTGACCCGGAATTCACCGCCGCAAGTAGGTTGCGGTGGAGGAGCGGATATTACACCAGTGTTTTGCAGGGTCGATCTGCTCCGGAACCCAACAAAAGAAGTTTCAACGCAGCGGCACAGAAGACCCCTCCCACACCCTCCCCAAATTCAGCGAATTTGGGGAGGGCCGGGGTGGGGCTGCTATTTGACCTAACCCCCAGCCCCTTCCCGCCGCGGGAAGGGGAGCTTTGCTCTTTTCCCTCCCTCCCAGGGAGGGGCAGGGTGGGTTCTTCCCCCCCCAACAATTCCCGCCGATTTTTGCTTGAAATCAGGCGGGGTTATGCTATGATGAGGATACCTTAACGGTATTGAGCCTTCACCGCTTTGCTCGTTTTTGCCGGGAGTTATCCGATGAACTCTGCTTCCGACGACGAAATCAGGCAAATGGTGCGGCGCGTTCTGGCCCGCTACACCGCAGCAACGCCGCCCGGCGCTCAACAACCCAGCCCTCCCAACCCGGCTCCATCTGCGCCCCCCAGCCAGCCCCCTGTTCCCAGCGGGGCCAAAACGGTTGCCATTGGCGCGGATCACGGCGGGTATGACTTAAAAGAACTGCTCAAGCCGGAGATCAGCCGGCAGGGCTATGAAGTGATCGATGTGGGTACAACCGGCAAAGAAGCGGTGGATTACCCCGATTTTGCCTGCCAGGTGGCCGAACTGGTCAGCAGCGGCAAAGCCTGGCGCGGCATTGTGATTGACGGCGCAGGGATTGGCAGCTGCATCACGGCCAACAAAGTCCCTGGCGTGCGCGCCGGCATGGCCTATGACCATGCCTCGGCGGTCAACAGCCGCGAGCATAACGATACCAACGTGCTGACCCTGGGCGCCGGGTTGATCGGCGCGAGCCTGGCCAAACAACTCGTGCAGGTCTGGCTGGCCACGCCCTTTGGCGGCGGCCGCCACGAACGGCGCGTGAACAAAATGATTGAAATCGAAAAGCGCTACCTGAAATAAAGAGGGCCTATGAACCCTGATCCCCAAACCGTTGAAACCCTGATCGAGATCATCACCCGCGAGGTGCTGGTGGCCATGAAAGAGCAGCAAGAGCGGGCGCTGGTGCCGCAAGGCGGGCAGTGCAAATTTGGCTGCGCCGATGGGATGTGCGTGTACACCTGCTTTGACCGCACCGGCGAGGTGGTCAAGGCGGGCGCAGACCGGCTCTCCTCGACCATTGGCGCGATCCCGCGCGATGGTTCGCTGGCCGGGATGATTGACCATACCCTGCTCAAGCCGGATGCCACCCCCGACCAGATTGCCCAGCTCTGCTTTGAGGCGCGCAAACACGGCTTTGCCTCGGTCTGCGTCAACCCCACCTGGGTCAAATTGTGCGCTCAACTGTTGCAAGGCTCGCCGGTCAAGGTCTGCACGGTGATCGGTTTTCCCCTGGGCGCATCGGCAACCGAGGTCAAGGTCTTTGAGACGCACAAGGCCATCGAGGACGGCGCAACCGAGATCGATATGGTGATCAATATCGGCGCGCTCAAGGCGCGCGACCTGGAGACGGTGGCGCGCGATATTCGCGGGGTGGTGCTGGCTTCGCACGAGCGCGGGGCCATTGTCAAGGTCATATTTGAGGTGGTGCTGCTGACCGATGAGGAAAAAACCATCGCCTGCATGCTGTCCAAAGAAGCGGGCGCGGATTTTGTCAAAACGTCCACCGGCTTTGCCAGCGGCGGCGCAACCGTCCACGACGTGGCCTTGATGCGCCGCGTGGTCGGCCCGGAGATGGGCGTCAAGGCGGCTGGCGGCGTGCGCACCTTTGAAGATGCGCAGAGTATGATCCAGGCGGGCGCAACCCGGATTGGCGCCAGTGCCGGGGTCAAGATTATTCAGGGTCCCAGCGGGGAAAAGGCTGCGCCTGCCTCCGCCGCGGGCGGAAAAAGTTATTAACCAGGAGTGCGCTTATGCTGATCGCCAGAGTGATTGGAACCACCGTTTCGACCATCAAAGATGAAAAACTGCACGGGCGCAAGCTGTTGATTGTGCGCCAGACCGATGAGCGCGGCAATCCGGTCGGCAAGCCGTATGTGGCGGTGGATACCGTGGATGCGGGCGTTGGCGAGCTGGTGCTGACCTGCTCCGGTTCGTCCGCGCGGCAGACGGCGCTGACCAAGGACACGCCGGTGGATGCCGTGATTATGTCGGTGATTGATTCGCTGGAAGTGGACGGCGAAGTGGTCTTCCGCAAGGAAGCCTGATTTCGCGGTCAGGAGCAGCAGGATGAGCCTGGATCAAGACCTTTCCTCTATTCAGGAAGCCCGCGACCTGGTGCGCCAGGCGGCCGAGGCCTGGAAAACCTGGAGCAAAGCCTCGCAAACCGAGGTGGACCGGGTCTGTGCGGCAATGGCCGAGGCCGGGTTCCTGGCCTCAGAGCGGTTGGGGCGCATGGCTCAGGAGGAAACCGGTTTTGGTGTGGCGGCTCACAAGAAGATTAAAAATCAGTTTGGCTCGCGGGTGGTTTGGGAGAGTATCCGCAGTTTGAAGACGGTCGGGGTGATTCGCCACGACCCCGAGCACCGCCTGTATGAAATTGCCTGGCCTATGGGCGTAATTGCCGGGCTGATTCCCTCCACCAACCCGACCTCGACGGCTTTTTTCAAGACGTTGATTGCCGTCAAGGCGCGCAATGCGATTGTCTTTTCGCCGCATCCCAGCGCGGTGCGCTCTACCTATGAGGCAGTGCAGACGATGGCGCAGGCTGCCGAGCAGGCCGGCGCGCCAAAGGGGTTGATCGGCTGCATGAAACAAATTTCACTGCCCGGCACGCAGGAGTTAATGACCAACCGCCAGACCGCGCTGATCCTGGCAACCGGCGGCACGGGCATGGTGCGGGCGGCGCATTCCACCGGCAAACCAGCCTACGGCGTTGGTCCCGGGAATGTGCCGGTCTATGTGGACCGCTCTGCGGATGTCGAGAAGGCCGCCCGGTATATTGTGGCATCCAAAGCCTTCGACTGCTCCACCATTTGCGCTACCGAGCAAGCCGTGATCGCCGACCGGCCCATTGCGGCCAGGCTGGCCGAGTTGATGCGCGCGGAAGGAGCGTATTTCACCACGGAAGCGGAAACCGAAGCCCTGCGCCGGACGGTCTTTCACCCGGACGGCAGCAGCAATACCGCGGTGGTGGGCAAGCTTGCGCCGTATGTGGCAGCCTATGCCGGGTTCAAAGTTCCGGACGGTACCCGTGTGCTGGTTGCACCGCTCAGCAAGGTTGGCAAGCAGGAACCGCTCTCGCATGAAAAACTGACCACGGTGCTGGCCTGGTATGAAGCTGACGGCTGGGAGCAGGGCTGTGAAACTTCGATTGCCCTGATCGAGACCGGCGGGCGCGGCCATACGCAGATCATCCACGCGGCCGATGAAAAAGTCATCATGGCTTTTGGGTTGGAAAAACCGGTCTTTCGCATCCTGGTCAATACAATGGGCACGCTGGGCGCAATCGGCTATACCAGCGGGGTGATGCCCTCGCTGACCCTCGGTTCGGGCGGGGTGGGCGGATCGATCACCGGCGATAACGTGACCGCCTATCACCTGATCAATATAAAGCGGCTGGCCTATGAAACCATGCCGCCGCCCGTTGAGGCGTTTTTGGCTGAACCACCGGCTGGCGGCATTGCGCCTGAAGAAATCGAGCGCGTTGTCCGGCAGGTGTTGGCAGAAATATTGGCGAGTCAGTCCTCTCGATAAACTTAACTCACACAGAAAAGGAAGGAAATTATGGCACTTGACACTTCATTAATCGCCCTGGGAATGGTGGAAACCCGCGGATTGGTGGGCGCGATCGAAGCCGCTGATGCGATGGTCAAGGCCGCCAACGTGGTCCTGATCGGCTCCGAGTATGTCGGCGGCGGGTATGTGACCGTGATGGTGCGCGGGGATGTCGGCGCGGTCAAGGCCGCGACCGATGCAGGTGCTGCGGCAGCCAAACGGGTTGGCGAGTTGGTTTCGGTGCACGTCATCCCCAGGCCGCATGCCGACGTGGAGATGATCCTGCCCAAGAGCAGCAAAGGCAGCTTTGGCGGGCGCGGCTCTGAATCCTGAACCGGTCATACACCCGGACCGGCGGCAGATGCCGGTCAGTGGATTTGAAAGGAAAGGAGGCACCCGTGGCTGATGAATTTTCGCTGCGCTGCTACTGTTACCTGGACCGCATGCAAGACCAGTTCGCGGCCTTTATTGGCACGGTCACGCAGGGCGACCTGCCAACGGCGGGGATGGCGGCGCTGTATGTGGAGATGGCTCCGGGCAATGAGGTCTTCCGCGTGGTGGATATCGCGGTGAAGGCCACCGAGGCCCGCCCCGGCGCCCAGATTGTGGAACGCGAATTTGGCATGTTTGAAGTCCACTCGCTCAACCAGTCCGCCGTATTGACGGCTGGCGAGGTGGTGCTGCAGCGGCTGGGGCTGCGCGTGGAAGACCGCATCCGCCCGCAGGTGGTTTCGACCCAGGTGATTACCCGCGTGGACCCCTACCAGGCGCAGTTGCTCAACCGCTTCCGGCGCGGCAGTATGCTGGTTCCCGGCGAGACGATGCTGGTATTGGAATGTGCCCCGGCTGCCTATATCAACTTTGCCGTAAACGAGGCCGAGAAAAAAGCCACCATCAAGCTGATCCACGTTTCTTCGGTCGGGCGGTTTGGGCGCATGTGGTTATCCGGCTCGGAAGCGGAAATCCTGAACGCCCGAGATGCCGCCACCCTGGCCTTAGAGAGTCTGGAAGGCCGCCCCGGCGCCTGAAAGGAGCCTGGTTAATGCCCAAAGAGTTTTACACCGAAAAAGATATTGAAGACCTGGTCAAGCGCGGGCAGATGTCGCTGGTGGTGAATGAGCAGGTGTCGCTGACCGACCTGGCGTATGAAAAAGCGCGCCGCCTGGGGCTGAAATTGGTCAGCGGTGCGGCGGAAAATCCGCCTGCTGCGCCGGTGCGCCCCTATCTCAGCCAGGCGGCTGCCAGCCAGCCTGCGCGGGCGGCTCCGGCTGCGCCAGTGCCCAGCCAGAACAATCTCGAACTCAGCCAGCGCATTCGTGCCGCGGTGATTGCCCGCCTGGGCAGCCAGGTGGACCCCAATCTGCTGGATGTGATCATTAAGCGGGTGATCGAAAGCACCGGAGTGAAATAAGCCATGCTGCTAGGACGCGTCAAAGGCAGCGCTGTCTGCACCATCAAATATCCCGGCACCGAGGGGCTTAAGCTGCTGGTTGTCCAACCGTTGAACAAGAAGCTGGAACCGGCCGGTGTTTTGCAGGTTGCCGCGGATGTGGTCCACGCCGGTCCGGGCGACCTGTGTGTGATGGTGCGCTCGCGTGAGGCCTCGCTGGCGCTGCCGGAGGTCAAGTTTGTGCCGGTGGACCTGGCCCTGGTCGGCATTGTGGACGAATATACCCTGCGCCCGGACGGAGAATTTGACCTGGTGATGCGTCCCGGCACCAACCGCTACACCTGAGAGCCAACCATGATTCTTGCCAAAGTTGTCGGAACAGTGGTTACCACCATCAGCCACCCGCATTATAAAAACCGGCGGCTGCTGGTGGTGCAGCCGTTAAGCCTGGCCGGGGAAAGCCCGGACGAAGACTTTATCGCCCTGGATAATACCCAGGCCGGGATTGGCGATACGGTGCTGATTAACCGCGAGGGCAACGGTGCCCGCCAGGTGCTCAAAAATCCGGATGCCTGCATCATTTCCGTCATCGTTGGCATTGTTGATTCTGTTACTATTTCTGGTGAGTAAGTATCCGCGCCACGGATGGAGGACCGCATGGAGCAATCAAACAGCACGAACGGAACAGTTTCCGCCAGCCTGCCTCTCACAGAAGGGGAAATCCGCATGGAACGGCGGCAGGATTCCGCCGGGGCCGCGCAGATTGAGATTTCTTACAGCGCAGCCAAACCACTGCGCCTGAGTGAAGATGAACTGCTTGCCCTTTTGCAGCATGCCGTGCAGACGGGTGTGCTTTCTGCCGAGTTTGTCTGGAAACTGCACGATAGTATTGAGATTTAGCGGAGACACAAACTGCCCGGGTTGTGGTTAAATAGAGTTATCCCAACACATCAGGAAGGAATCAACTCTATGCCAACGGGCACCAAAAACAGCGTTATCTCTGGCTGCGGCTTCCACCATATCTCCATCCAGACCCCCGATCTGGAAAAATCCCTGCACCTCTACCGCGACATCCTCGGTATGGCGGTGCGCTACGAATTTGATGTGGATGTGCGGCGCTTTGCCCTGCTGGATATGGGCGACGGCGGTTATGTTGAACTGCAAACGGCTGACCCGCAAAAAGGGCTGGTGGCTGCCGGCGGGCCGCTGCTGCACTTTTCTTTAGCGGTGCATGACGCCCGCGCCGTGACCGAAAAACTGCGCCAGGCAGGGTATGAAATCACGATGGAGCCGAAAGATATTGATATGGCCGATTTTATGCCCTCGGTGGCGTCTTTCTTCAAAGGCCCCAGCGGCGAATCGGTGGAAATCTTCCAGGAAAAATAGCCGTACAAAAACCGCAGCCGGAAACCTGGCTGCGGTTTGCATTTAATCTGGCTGTCTGGCCCGGTTTTTATTCCTTTGCCTTGACCAGCGCTTGATAATGCTTGTGGAATTTGTCCACCTTGGGGCGGATGACCACCTGGCAGTAGCCCGCGTAGGGATTCTTCTTGAAGTACTGCTGGTGATATTCTTCCGCAAGGTAAAAGGTGTCATACGGCACGACCTGGGTGACAATCGGAGTTTTCCAGACGCCCTGACCGTTCAATTCCTGGATTAATTCCTCCGCGGTTTGGCGCTGGGCTTCATCATGCGCCAGAATGATGGAGCGGTACTGCGTGCCCACATCCGCGCCCTGCCGGTTGAGCGTGGTGGGGTCGTGCACGGCAAAGAACACCTCTAAAATCTCGCGGAAAGAGATCTCTTCCGGCCGGAAAGTGATTTGAACCACCTCGGCATGGCCGGTATTGGTGTAGCAGACCTGCTCGTAGGTGGGATTTTTGGTCTTTCCTCCGGCATAACCGACCACCACATTTTCCACACCGCGCAGATCGGCAAAGATGGGGTCCAGGCACCAGAAGCACCCGCCGCCCAGGGTTGCCAGTTCGCTTTTTGATCCGCTGTTCATGTCACTACCTCCTTTAAGATGGTTTTCCATCGTATCTCCAGGTTAATGAGATAAATATACTCTAGTATATCTTTTATTTGAGGCGGCCGCAAATCGTTTGGCGGGAACTTTGTACGCGCAGCTTACAAAACCTGCCCCGGCCCTTTCAGGAAGGGGGGAAAAACGCAAAGCTTCCCTTGCTGGCATGGAATTTTGGGTTTCCCCGCCTCGATTGCGTCCTCCAGGCATGGTAATCCCATTTTATTTGTGATTAAATAGAGGTGGAGGATTTCAAATCTGATGAACCCCAATGAAAATCGTTATGACCAGATGCGGTATAACCGCTGCGGCAGCAGTGGATTAAAACTCCCGGCCATTTCGCTGGGATTGTGGCACAATTTTGGCAGCGTGGACTCGCTGGAAAATGCGCGGGCAATGGTGCGCCGGGCTTTTGACCTGGGCATCACGCACTTTGACCTGGCCAATAACTACGGGCCGGTACCCGGTTCCGCCGAAGAAAACTTTGGCCGCATTCTCAAATCAGACCTGGCGGGTTATCGCGATGAGTTGGTGATTTCCACCAAGGCCGGTTACTATATGTGGCCGGGACCGTACGGCGAGTGGGGCTCGCGCAAATATTTGCTCTCCAGCCTGGACCAGAGCTTGAAGCGCATGGGCCTGGACTATGTGGATATTTTCTACTCACACCGGCCTGATCCGGAAACGCCGCTGGAAGAAACGATGGGCGCGTTAGATCATGCAGTGCGCTCCGGTAAAGCGCTCTACGTGGGTATTTCCAATTACAACGCCGAGCAGACCCGCAAGGCCGCGCGTATCTTACGCGACCTGGGTACCCCCTGCCTGATCCACCAGCCGCGCTACAATATGTTTGACCGCTGGATTGAACCGGAACTGTTGGATGTGCTTTATGACGAGGGAATAGGCTGCATAGCCTTTTCACCGCTGGCACAGGGCTTGCTGACCGGGCGTTACCTGAACGGGCTGCCTTCCGATTCGCGCGCGGTCAGGTCGGGGGTGTTCCTCAAGCCGGAACAGATCACGGCAGAAAAACTGGCCCAGATTCAGGCCTTGAATGCGCTTGCGGAGGCGCGCGGGCAGACGCTGGCACAGATGGCGCTGGCCTGGGTGCTGCGCCACCCCGAGATGACTTCGGTCTTGATCGGCGCAAGCCGCCCGCAGCAAATTGACGATTGCGTTGGCGCCCTGCAGCGGCTGGATTTCACCGCCGAGGAATTGGCCGCCATTCTGCAGATTGCCGGGTAGCTGGTTCTACGTCGAAATATAACAGCCCTCAGGAATACAAAGCCTGAGGGCTGCTGCATAATTTCATTCGGGTGGGGCAGCCGGTTTATCCGGCCTGGCTGCGGTTCAATTCATACATTAACTTCAGCCCAAGCAGCGCCAGCGAGGGTTCTACGGCCTGGATGGTCTTGGATTCGGAGGCGATCACATTGGCCAGCCCGCCGGTGGCGATGACGGTGGCATTTTCGCCCAGTTCGGCCTGCATGCGCGTGACCAGCCCGTCAATCAGCGCGGCAAAACCCCAGACCAGCCCGGCCTGCAGGGAGGCAATCGTGTTTTTGCCGATCGCGCGTTTGGGACGCGCGAGTGCCACCCGCGGCAGGGTGGAAGTGGAGGACACCAGCGAATTGGCGCTGGTCAACAGACCGGGCGCAATCGCCACGCCTTCCAGGTCGCCGCTGGCAGAGATGGCCGTAAAGGTGGTGGCTGTGCCCATCCCCACGATGATGACCGGCCCGGAATACAACTGCCGCGCACCGAGCGCGTTCATCACCAGGTCTGAGCCAACCTCGCCGGGGATATCGGTGTTGATGCGCATGCCGGTGACCGTCTCCGGTCCCAGCAGCACGGGGTCTTGCTGCAAATAGCGGCGGCAGAACTCGACAAATTCCTGAGTCAGCGGCGGCACCACTGAGGAGATGGCGCAGCCGGTCACGGCGGCCGGTTCAATCCCTTGCGAGCGGAACAGGTTGAGGATGAGCATGGCGTACTCATCCATCAAATTGGTGCGGTCGGTGCTGATGCGCCAGGAACTGCGCAGCGCATCCCCATCAAACAGGCCCAGCTTAATATTGGTGTTGCCAATGTCGATACAAAGCAGCATGCGGTTTTCCTTGGAAAGGTTTGTTAGCCTGATGATACCGCAGGAGCGGGGTCGGGGTCAACGGGTTGACCTATCCCCCAGCCCCTTCCCGGCGCGGGAAGCCTATGCGTAGGTTGTGGTGGAGGAGCGGATAACACACTGGCGCCTTGCAAGGTCGATCCGCTCCGCAACCCAACAAAGAAGAATTCACCACAGAGAACACAGAGGGCCACTCCCACACCCTCCCCAAATTCGCTGAATTTGGGGAGGGCAGGGTGGGGCTGTATGGAATGGATTTCATTATCCATATCCAGCGGGGAAAGAAATGTATGAGAGACTGCGCTTATAAAGAATTGTGCTGAATGTGACAACGGGATTATAATCATAAATACTGCATTTTCTTTTCCCCAGGGGTGTTAATGGATTTGGGGAATCATCAAATCTAAAGGGTGTCCAGCCAATGAAACAGGTTGTCATTGAAAACCCGGTTATTAATTCACCGTTTGCAGAACCGCAGCGCCATTTTAAATTTTCGGAAGAGGGGATCACCGACGAGATTCTCGAAGCTCGCCGGATCAGTTCCTATTTTGTCCCGATTCCGCAACCCCGCAAAAAGAATCCCAAACAACTCTCTTTCGATACAGAATGGACTGCGGATCGGCTTGAGGAGAATAAGTTCATCAATCGCGTTCGTGAACGGGTGTCCATCTGGCGACAGGGAAAATACCAGGGGGTTACCAATGTCACACGCCGCTTACTGGAGTATTGGTCCAATCCACAACGTGAGCACAAACTGTTCTTTTGTCAGATCGAAGCGCTGGAAACCGCGATTTATATTACCGAAGTGGCGGGAAAATATGGCGATGCCTGGATTGAAAATAGTTTGAAAGAGGCTAACCAGGCGGCCAATCCTTTACTTTATCGTATTGCATTCAAGATGGCTACTGGCAGCGGCAAGACTCTGGTGATTGCCATGCTGATCGCGTGGCAGACGTTGAATAAACTTGCTAATCTACAGGATAACCGCTTTTCGGATGCCTTCCTGATCTCCACTCCCGGCATCACCATTCGTGACCGGCTACGGGTGTTGCTGCCCTCTGACCCCAATAATTATTACCGCCAACACGACCTGGTTCCAGTGGATCTGCTTCCCGAACTGGGAAAAGCTAAAATGGTCATTACCAATTTCCATGCCTTTATGCTGCATGAGCGAATCTCTGCCGGAAAATTGACCAAGGATATCCTGACAGCAGGCGAAGAAAGTCCTTTTACTGAAACCCCTGATCAGATGGTGCGCCGCGTCTGTCGTGAGCTTGGCAACAAACGCAATATCGTGGTGATCAATGATGAAGCCCACCATTGTTACCGCCATAAACCCGAGGATGGTGGCGAAAAACTCTCGGGTGATGAGCGTAAAGAAGCCGAGAAGCGCGAAGAACAGGCGCGCATCTGGATTTCAGGACTGGAAGCGGTCAAGAATAAGATTGGCATCAAAGTGGTTTACGATCTATCTGCCACTCCGTTTTTTCTGCGCGGGTCTGGATATCGAGAAGGTACACTTTTCCCCTGGGTGGTCTCTGACTTCTCACTAATTGATGCCATCGAATCGGGCATTGTTAAGGTGCCGCGTGTGCCGGTCTCAGATGATTCCATGACGGGCGAGCTCCCGACTTACCGTGATATCTGGCCGCGCATCCGAGAACACTTGCCAAAAAAGGGACGCAAAACTGAAGCGGTGGATGAAGAACCGAAACTACCGGTTGAATTGGAAGGGGCATTACAAAGTTTGTATGCCAACTATGCCCGTTATTATGCTCTATGGGAGCAGGAAGAAGTAGCAGTTTCTAAGGGGCTAACACCACCTGTATTTATTGTGGTTTGCAATAATACTAATGTTTCTCGTATGGTTTATAACTATATTTCCGGCTGGCAAAAAAACCTTCCTGACGGAACGACCATTCCTGTGCCCGGAAAACTGCCTCTTCTCACGAATGTCAACAGTGGCGCATGGTTATCCCGCCCCAATACCATTTTGGTAGACAGCGAGCAACTTGAATCAGGCGAGGCTTTAAGCGATGAGTTCAAGAAGATCGCTGCCACTGAGATTGAACGGTTCAAAGAAGAGTATAAGATTCGCTTTCCTGGGCGGGATACTGATTCGCTCACCGATGAGGACCTGTTGCGTGAGGTGATGAACACTGTGGGCAAACCCGGCAGACTGGGCGAGCAAATCAAGTGTGTGGTCTCGGTTTCGATGCTAACAGAAGGCTGGGATGCTTCCACGGTCACGCATATCCTTGGCGTGCGCGCCTTCGGCACTCAATTGCTATGCGAGCAGGTTGTAGGTCGCGGATTGCGGCGTATGAGCCATGCGGTCAGCCGCCAACGTCTGGAACTCAATGGGCGTACCGTTGAATATGATGCTTATGAGCCAGAATATGCTGAAGTGTATGGTGTTCCGTTCTCCTTTATTCCATGCTCAGGTTCTAACCCGGAACCCAAACCACCGGCTCGGGTTACTCATGTACGGGCGTTGGAAAGCCGCCAGGCGTGTGAGATCACATTCCCGCGTGTGACTGGTTACCGCTATGATATTCAATCCGAACAGCTTTCTGCCGCGTTTGGCAAAGAAGCCCAGATGGTGCTTTCTACCCAAAGCCTGCCGACCAAAACTGAAATGGCTTCGATTTTGGGGGAAAGTAAACTGCATACCATCTATGGATTGAAAGAGCGGCGCGAGCAAGAAATTGATTTTCGCCTGGCCAGCCTGGTGCTGGAAAAATTTTTCCGAGATGATGATGGTAATTCTCGTCCCTGGTTATTTCCGCAATTGTTAAAAATTGCCCGCCAATGGCGTGAAACCTGCGTGACTTGCAAAGACAATACCTTCCCGCAGATGCTGTTACTGGCCGAACTAGCGCACGAAGCCGCAGAACATATCTACCGTTCGATTACCGCTACCCACTCGGAACAAAAGCTGTTGCGCCCCATTCTTCGGCCTTATGACCCGATTGGTTCTACCCGTTACGTGGATTTTGATACCGTGTTGCCCACCTGGACAACCGACCCGGCCAAATGCCATGTATCCCATGTGGTAGCCGATACGGGTACCTGGGAACAGAAGGTGGCTCAGTCGTTGGAAGAGATGTCCGAAGTGCTGTACTATGTAAAAAACCAGAACCTTGGGTTTTACATCCCTTATACCCTTAATGGCGAACAGCACGATTACGAACCGGATTTTATTGTTCGAATCCAATTACCTGATATATCCACGCCGGTGGAGTCTAAAATTACCTCCGAAAAACCAAAGGTGATTGGCTTATTCCAAAAACCACCCTTGCCAGCCGTCTTATTGGAACGTTGTCGCGACTTGAGGAAAAACGCGACGGATGCGGAGCAGTTTCTCTGGCAGTTGCTGCGCGATCGCCAGTTGCTAGATTTTAAGTTCCGCCGCCAGCACCCGATTGATCGTTATATTGCTGATTTTTATTGCCATGAGGCAGGGTTGGTAGTTGAGGTGGATGGTAGTGTGCATACGGAAGATCAACAGGCAGCTCATGATGCTGAGCGCACGGCTTTTCTGGAATCTTTGGGATTGCGCGTAATTCGTTTTTGGAATAATGAGGTTTTAGGGAACCCGGAAGGGGTGATTCTGTCAATCATTGATGCCCTCACCCCAGCCCTCTCCCAGCGGGAGAGGGAGAAGGTGGATGGGAGGATTCCTTCTACCTTTGGGAGAAGGATTGAGGATGAGGGCATCTTAACGCTGATCCTTGAGGTCAGCGGAAGGGAAAAGAAGGAAAAGGCAGCCAAGACCGCCACTGCCCGCAACCTGTGGGTGCCGGCGGTGAATAACCACGGCGGGTTTGGGCGCTGGGCTTTCCTGGAAGTGACCGATCCCTGGGATGTGAAGAATATCATCAGGGCTTTTTGTGATGGGAAAATTGTGGATGGTGTCAGTCCACTCCTGAGGAATAGATAAGTTATGGCAACGGAAAAAATCATCGAGTACTCCAGGCGAGCGTTACCTTTTCTGATTTATTGCGCTCAGCAGCGCCGAACATTGACCTACAAAGAACTGGCTGATCATGCAAGCTGTCATCACAGGGTTACAGCGCATATTTTGGGATATATTCGGGATGAAATTTGCGCACCCCGCACTCTGCCTTACATCAATGCGATTGTCATTCGTCAGGACAATGGTTTACCGGGGGATGCCTGGCTGCCAGAAGGGACGGCACATCTCACCGATACTGAATACCGCGAGCAATTTGAGCAATTCCGAGACAAGGTGTTTGCTTTTTCGGGCTGGAATGAGCTGTTGAAGGAACTATCTCTGCCACCTATGGAGCTGAGTGAGCAGGATTTGAAAGAACGTGGTCGTACATACAGCCAGGTTCTGGCGCGCCAGGTTTCAGGCGGGGAGGGTGAAGCCCATCGCAGCCTGAAGGAATTTGTAGCATGCCACCCTGAGGCTATAGGATTACCGTCTTCTCCGATTGCTCAGACTGAGTATCTTTTTATCTCCGGTGACTGCTGCGATGTGCTGTTTCGTTATCAACATAATCAATTTGCGATTGCCGAAATCAAGAATGGCGATCCGGGTGAATTGACGCGCGGGATTTATCAACTGATCAAGTACCGGGCATTGTTGATTGCTGAGGAAGATTTGCCAGCCGCTGACCTGCCGTCTTTACACCTTGTAGCTTATCATATTGATCCAGAAGTTGAGCAGTTGGCTGCAAAGTTTATAATTCATTGTCACAAGATTGCTGCAATTCCAGAAACAAAGACCCTTAAACAGGTTGATTAGCCATGCCTAAAAAACGAGTCTCTTCCACCCCCATCACCGCCACCCGCCACACCGATAAGCGCGCCAATATTCCCACCGAGGAACTGCGCGATTTCGTGGCTGATGAAGAAAAAGCACCTAAGGCCGTCCTCTACCCGCGCGACCCTTCGCTTGACCCGCAGCTTGTTTGGAAGGGCAAGGATGAGCAGGATCAGCACCCGTTGGAGGTGCCGGCCGTGCCGATTTACATCCAGGAGAAAATCAGTCCGCAGGCGATCATTGAGAATGTGCGCGCTCAGGCCCTCACCCTGCCCTCTCCCGGAGGGAGAGGAACGGAGCAGCAGATGGCACTGTTCAGTGATTTTAATAATATTACCTTTGAAGATCTGGTGGATTTTTATCACCACGAGCAAAACTGGACCAACCGCATGATCTTGGGTGACAGTTTGCTGGTGATGACCTCGCTGGCAGAAAAGGAAGCGCTGAAGGGCAAAGTCCAGATGATTTACATGGACCCGCCCTACGGCATCAAGTTTGGCTCGAACTGGCAGGTGAGCACGCGCAAACGGGATGTGAAGGACGGCAAAGAAGAAGACCTGACCCGCCAGCCCGAACAGATCAAAGCCTTTCGCGATACCTGGGAGTTGGGAATCCATTCCTACCTGGCGTACCTGCGTGACCGTCTGACTGTGGCACGCGAACTGCTCACCGAAAGCGGCAGTGTGTTTGTGCAAATTGGTGACGAGAATGTGCATTTAGTGCGGAGTATTTTAGACGAAGTTTTTGGAAGCGAGAATTTCATTTCTTTAATTACTTTTGCCACAACAAGCGGATTTGATGTTAATGAATTAGCCAGGGGGGGCGATTACATTCTTTGGTATTCAAAAAACAGAACCGGTGGAGTGAAAGTTCGGTCTCTATTTGAAGAAATAAGCAAAGAGGCGGGCGATAGTGGTTATCGGTGGTTAATGTTTCCAGATGGATATTACCGTGGTATGTCTGCCAAAGAAATGCAAGGACAAGAATCCGTGCCTTCGATAACGAGAATATACAAACCTGATAATATTCTTTCGCAAGGTCCGGCATCTGCCGACCAAGTATTTGAGCATCAGGGCAAAAAATATTCACCAGGTGCAAACAATCACTGGAAAGGCCAATTCCCTGATGGCATGCTTCGTTTATCGAAATCCGCGCGAATTCATGTTGCAAAAAATAGCATTCAGTACGTGCGGTACTCAGACGATTTTCCTGTCAAATCCAGAAATAACATTTGGACAGATACATTAACCGGACAATTTACGGATGAAAAGATATATGTGGTTCAAACTAACAATAAAGTAATCGAACGCTGCATGTTGATGACCACCGACCCTGGCGACCTGGTGCTGGACCCCACCTGCGGCAGCGGCACTACGGCTTACGTGGCTGAGCAGTGGGGGCGCAGGTGGATCACCATCGATACCTCGCGCGTGGCGATTGCCCTGGCGCGCACGCGTCTGATGGCCGGGCGCTATCCCTATTACCTGCTGGCTGATTCGCCCGAGGGGCAGCGTAAAGAGCGAGAGTTAGACCCTCATTCCCAACCATTCTTCCAGGGAGCCGACGCCGGGATGGGAGAGAGTGGGGCAGAACCCTCTCCTGCCGGGAGAGGGCAGGGTGAGGGTGATATCCGCCGCGGCTTTGTGTATAAGCGCGTGCCGCACATCACGCTCAAATCCATCGCCAACAACGAAGAAATTGACGCCATCCATGAGAAATGGCAGCCGCAGCTTGATGCGCTGCGAGAAAGCATCAATACACGCACAAAGCAAAACTGGCAGGAATGGGAGATCCCGCACCTGCCTTCTGAATACCAGAGTGAAAAAGAACGTACCGAAACAGAAAAAACGCTCAAGAACCTGGGAATCGCTCAGGGATCAGAAGCCTGGAAGAAAATCGCGGAATGGTGGGCGTTGCGCCGCCAGCGCCAACAGGAGATCGACGCCTCCATCGCCCGCCGGGCGGATACCGAACTGCTCTACGACCAGCCTTATGAAGACAATAAGCGCGTGCGCGTCACCGGTCCGTTTACCGTCGAAAGCCTCTCACCGCACCGCGTGCTTTCCACCAACGACGAACGCCCCCAAACCGAGCAGGATGGACAGAACCAGCCGGCGGCATCGGGCGGTTTTGAAACCCTGATTCTGGATAACCTGCGTGCTGCGGGTGTGGAAAATACCAAAAAAGGCGAGCGGCTCAAATTTACCCGGCTGGAACCGTATTCTGGAACCTGGCTGCATGCCGAAGGTGAATATGAAGAGAAAGAGAACTCACCCCAGTCCTCTCCCACAGGGCGAGGGGGCAAAACGAAGCGGGTAGCCGTCTGCATTGGCCCCGAACACGGCACAGTCAGCCCGGACCTGATCAAAGACGCGGCCAAAGAAGCCGTGCAGGGCGTGGGGTTTGATCTGCTGGTGGTGCTCGGTTTTGCCTTCGACCCGCACGTTTCAGAGGAAATTCATCGTTACGGCAAGTTAACCGTGCTGCCCGCGCGCATCAATCCTGACCTGCAGATGGGTAATTTATTGCTCAAGAAGAGCGGCGTGGGTAACCTGTTCATGGTCTTTGGTGAACCCGACCTGGAGGTCAAAGCTCAGCCGGATGGAAAACTGACCGTGACGATCAAAGGTGTGGATATCTACGATCCCACCACCGGCGAAATCCGTTCCAGTACAACGGATGATATCGCCTGCTGGTTTATCGATACCGAATACAACGGCGAGAGCTTCTTCGTGCGGCATGCCTATTTCACCGGGGCTGATCAGCCGTACGACAAACTCAAACGTGCCTTGCGTGCCGAAGTGGACGAGGCTGCCTGGAGTGCGCTGTATTCGACCACCTCCTATCCCTTTGAGAAGCCCAAAACCGGAAAAATCGCGGTCAAGGTGATCAATCATTATGGCGATGAGGTGTTAAAGGTATACTCGCTTTAAGGCCTTGATAACTTCCGTTTCAGGAAAATAATCCTTTCCGGTAATTGGAAAGAAAAAATCGCGGTGTAACCAGGGTGGGTTTCTTAACCCACCAGCGCGCCCGGTGAGGGACTCGCTGGGGTTTCATTCCATTCAACGGAGCGGATGTATTTATTCGATAACGGCCATGTCGCGGCTGGCGATGATATCAATGCCGGTGCCGAGCGCATCAGCCAGGATCACTGAGCCCATTTGCACCGGCGCGGTGATTTCCACCTGGCGCAGTGCGGCCTGCAGTTCCATAATGCGTCC
>JAJUJY010000280.1 GCA_029265085.1 Chloroflexota bacterium | reverse complement strand
TTGCCGATAAGATCCGGCAGGCTGCCGGCCAGTTCAGCATTTTAGAAAAAAAGCCCCAGGCAGGAGATTTTCCGGCTGAAGCTGCGCCGGATTTGATTCCGAAAGCGGATGTGGTCGCGATTACGGGAACAACATTAATTAATCATACCCTGGAGAGTTTGCTGCCCCTGTGTGCGCCGCAAGCTCTGGTGGTTTTGCTGGGACCCAGCACGCCCCTGACACCAAAATTGTTCGATTATGGGGTGGATTTGATTTCCGGAACCCTGGTTGTTGACGAGGCAGCGGCGCTGTTGACGATTAAGCAGGGGGCGGTATTCCCGCAGGTGCGCGGAACCCGCCTGGTTACATTGGCGCGGCCTGGATTAAGCCTGATTTAAGCTGAATCGGGGTTTGATACCCTTTTCGTTTTCGACGGGATTGTGATATATTTATCAAATAATACTCAATGATTGAGTATTCACAAGGTGAATATGTCCCCCAAACCTTCCAATTCAACGCAACTCAATCTGGAATACGCGCTGCTCGGTCTGCTAGAAAACGGCCCGATGCACGGCTATGAGATGCACCATCGGATGACCGATCTTGCTGGTGTCGGGCTGGTCTGGCAGCTTAAACAAGCCAACCTGTATGCTTACTTATCCCGTCTAGAGCAGCAGGGATTGATCTCTGCCCGGCTAATTGACGCGGATGTTTACCCGCCGCGCCGGGAGTACGCACTGACAAAGACCGGCCAGGCCGCTCTGGGACAATGGCTGCAAATGCCGGTGATTCGCCCGCGGGATATGCGCCAGGGTTTTCTGGTGCGCCTGTATTTTGCGCGCAGGCATTCGGAAATTGCTGCCCGTGAATTAATCGCGCGGCAGCGCGAAGTCTGTCAGCAATGGCTGGCGCAGGCGCAAGCACAGGTAAAACAATTGCGCCCGGAGCAGAGTTATGCCATGTTGGTTTTGCAGTATCGCATAAACCAGATCCTGGCAGCAATGACCTGGCTGGATTGGTGCGAACATTCCCGGTTTATGGAACAAAATCAAGAACCCCCAATGGAGCATGCATCATGAAAATTTATCGTTTAATCGCTGTTTTGATTCTGGCTGGCTTGTTTGCTGCAGGCTGCACACCTGCAGCGCAACCGGCTGAAATTGAACCGGGCATGGAACCAACCGCTGCACTGGTTGAACCAACCGCGCCGGCCGAAGCGCAGCCAACCGCTGTCCCAGAAAATCTCTCCGGTTTTTCTGTAACGGATGCGCTTGGCCGTGAGGTGACCTTTACGGCACTTCCCCAGCGGATTGTGATTGCCGGAAAAGCAACTTCTTTATTGGTGAATGCGTTCTACCTGTTCCCGGAATCTTCCGGCCGGGTGATTGCAATTGAGAAGCGGCTGCAGACGGGTGCGGATTTCTTGCCCCTGGCAGACCCGCAATCCGATCAGGTTACACCATTGGAGCAGGATGCCAGCGCGGAACAAATCGCTCCGTTGAATCCAGACCTGGTGATTTTAAAATCGGTTATGGCCGAAAAATTGGGCAAATCCATTGAAGAATTAGGCATCCCCGTCGTGTATCTGGAAATGGAAACCCCTGCGCAGTTTTACCGCGACCTTGTGACAATAGGGCGATTATTGGGCAGCTCCGAGCGGGCCAAACAGGTGACTGCGTTCTACCAACAAATTGAACAGCAGATTGTTCAGGCTGCGGCCGGGCTTGCAGATTCGCAGCGCCCGCGGGTTTTGCTGCTGCAATACTCCAACAAAGGCGGTGAAGTTGCGTTTAATATTCCACCCGCAGCCTGGCTGCAAACCTGGATGATTGAGGCGGCTGGCGGGGCACCGGTTTGGAAAGATGCTGTTCAAAATGGCGGCTGGACGGTGGTGACGTTTGAGCAAATTGCTGCCTGGAATCCGGATGTGGTGTTGCTGGTGGACTATAAAGGCAATGCGCCTGCTGTGGTGCAGGGGTTGGGCGAAGATATCCAGTGGCAGCTTTTACCAGCCATGCAGGCGGGCAAGGTTTATCCCTTCCCAACAGACTTTTTAAGTTGGGATCAGCCGGACCCGCGCTGGATTCTTGGCCTGCAGTGGCTTGGGACGGTGCTGCAGCCTGAACTTTTTGAGACGTTGGATATGAATACGGCTGTGAACAATTTTTATTCCGAGCTGTATGGATTGGATGCGCAAACCATCCAGACGATCATTGCTGAGAAGCTGAAAGATTATCCGCTAACACTGACTGGATTAAAGGAATGAAAACGCTGTTAGGCGTTCCAGTTTGGAGTGCCCGGTGATGAAGTCTGCTGTTCGGGGAACTGGACCGTTGACGCGTTGGCCTGCCTGGTCGATTGCAGTCCTGGCCGGGTTGGGGGTGCTGTTCGTGATTGGAGTTTCTTTGTTGTTTGGACGGTATCCCCAACCGTACTGGCTGCCCCTGGATTTATTGGGACAGGATGAACTGGCCCAGCGATTGGTGCTAAACCTGCGCTTGCCGCGTGTGCTGACGGCTTTTCTTTTAGGGGCTTCATTGGCGGCGGCGGGTTCCGTGATGCAGATGCTTTTTCGCAATCCGCTGGTTGAACCGGGTTTTTTGGGTGTTACCCAGGGGGCGGCTTTTGGGGCGGCCTTCAGTATCCTGTTCCTGGGGGCGTCCCCGCTTCTGGTCGAAAGCAGTGCGGCGGTGTTTGCCCTGTTGGGAATGAGCTTATCCTATCTCCTGGCTCGTCAATTGCGTTTTGGCGGTTGGGTATTGCGGTTGGTTTTGGCTGGAATCGCTGTTTCTGCTTTATTTTCTTCTGGGGTGGGAGTTCTCAAATATATGGCTGACCCAACCCACGAACTTCCCGAGATCGTTTTCTGGCTTTTGGGCGGATTATGGTCTGTCACATGGCGAGATTTGCTGTATTTACTGCCGGTGGTGCTGCCTGGATTATTGATCCTGTTCTTGACCCGCTGGCGCTTAAACTTGTTGGCATTGAATGACGAAACTGCTTTTTCGCTGGGAATTGCGGTTGGCCGCGAGCGAACCTTGCTGCTAGCAGCGGCCGTGGCTGTCACTGCGGCGGTGGTCTCGGTGGCCGGGGTGATCAGCTGGGTGGGGTTAATCATTCCCCATATTGCCCGGCGTATGTTTGGCGCCAATGCAGCCCAGTCTTTGCCTGCTGCAATGGGTTTGGGCGGGATATTTACCCTGTTGTGTGATAATTTGGCCCGCACGCTGCTGGCGGGTGAAATTCCGCTGGGAATTCTCACTTCGCTGTTTGGCGCGCTGATTTTTGCCGGGTTAATGGCAAGCAATACCTTGAGGTTTCAACGATGAGAGTGCAGCCGGTATTGGTCCTGGACTCGATTTCGTTTGGCTATCATCGCGAGAAACCCGTTCTTGCGGAGGTTGGTCTGAGTTTGTACCC
>JAJUJY010000276.1 GCA_029265085.1 Chloroflexota bacterium | reverse complement strand
GGCCCTTCTGCCATCGCCCGACGGGTGTGGAGCAAAATTAATGCGTTTGTGGCTGTTAAAATTAATAGGCACCAACCAAGGAAATTCCCTTTTGATGATTGGCCAATTTTATATGAAAAATATAATGTTCCAGGAAATAAAAAAAACATTGCCAATCTGGCTGTTTTCAATAGATTGGGATTGGGAAGGGCACCCTGATCTTGATTTTCCAGCCAGGATTTTGACCAATCCCAATCAGAGGGCAAGGCAGGTTGTTGGGTAATCTGCCGGGCAATACCAATTAGATAACGAGGGATGGGTGAGTCTAACAAATGATATTTTTGCCGCAGCTCCGCTGATTGATCTGGTGTCCAAAACAAAGATGAAGGCGATTCTAAAAAGTGTTCCACATCACTACTCATAAAGATTTGAGTACTCTCATCCGGGTGAAATGGAATGCTGGCAATCGTAACGCCGGCATATATTGAAAATAGAAATATACATAATATAGCAAAGAGGTCACTTCGGGAAATTGATTTCATGGGAAAGGTGTTTGGATTAAAACATGGAGGAATTGTGGATTGTTGGCTAAAATAAGAATTACTTCCCGTAAAGAAATTTTTATGCAATGAAGAACAATAAAGCTACTTTGATTTTAATGCTTATTTTGCTTACCGCCATTGGCTTGAAGGTAGGAATTCTTTTAGCTGAAAAAATTCCATTTAATTCTGACGAAGCAGTGGTTGGATTAATGGCAAAACATATTCTTCAAGGAGAACGCCCTATCTTTTTTTACGGCCAGGCATACATGGGCAGCCTGGATGCGTATCTGGTAGCAATCGGTTTCGCAATTTTTGGAATTCAGGTATGGGTAATACGGCTTGTACAAATTCTTCTATACCTTGGCACCCTACTTGTGACCTATCAAATAGCAGCTCGTTTTTTGCATTCCAAATCCATCGGTTTATTTGCCTGTGCCATATTGGCGATTCCACCGGTAAATGTTACGTTATATACGACCGCCAGCCTGGGAGGATATGGGGAAGCATTGTTGATTGGTAATTTGCAGATTCTGGTTGGATTCTCGCTGGGAGAGAAAATCTGTAAGGAAAAAATGAGGCGAGAATTCTGGGCAGAATCATTGTTGTTGGGGTTTTTGATTGGATTAGGTCTTTGGGCAAATGGATTAACTCTGATATATGCTTTGCCGGTGTGTATATATTTGTTATGGCAAAGTGTGCGTCACACCCGGCATAAAACTTTTTTGTTATGGGCAGGGTTGTGCGGAACAGGATTTATCCTGGGGTCTTATCCCTGGTGGAATTATGCAGTAAATTACGGTATTAATGCCTTGTTGGGGGAACTTGTCGGAAAGGCTGTGGCAGTTGAAACCACTTCATTTTTTCAACGCAGCCTGGAACATTTCGGCAGTCTATTATTGCTGGGTTCGACCGTTATTTTTGGATTTAGACCTCCGTGGGATATCACATGGTTGGGTTTGCCATTAATTCCATTTATATTGTTGTTTTGGGGTGGAACGATTTATCATCTGGTTTATGAACTTAAAACCACATCTGATACCAGGAATGTCCATTGGGTGCTCCTCGGGGTCCTCCTGTTATTGTCTGGAGCTTTTGTATTTTCTTCATTCGGTGTAGATCCTTCTGGTCGTTATTTTTTGCCTTTTGCGGTCCCGATGGCTGTTTTTGCAGGAACCATGCTTCAAAATAGGATTAAAAATGAGCAGGTTAAAATTGGATTACTTATTATTTTATTATGCTTTCATTTATGGGGAACGATACAATCAATTGGTCGTAATACACCCGGAATTACAACGCAATTTTATGAGCCGTCCAGAATTGATCATCAATATGATCAGGAGTTAATCAAGTTCTTGCGTGAGCAGAATGAAACCAGGGGGTATTCAAATTATTGGGTAAGTTATCCAATAGCGTTTCTTTCTGATGAGGAATTGATATTTTTACCTCGGCTGCCATATCATCAAGATATGCGATATACCAGCAGAGATGACCGATATCCTCCTTACTCGGCTATGGTTGAGAGTAGTTTAAAAATTGCTTATATATCTACCAAAAATCCTGAGCTTGATGAATATTTGATGATGCGATTTCAGGAGTTAGGGATTCAATGGCAAGAAAAAATCATTGGTGATTATCGAATATATTACCAATTATCTAAGGCCGTACATCCAGATGAGATAGGTTTAGGAAAAACTCACCCATAGGGGGCAAAATGATTAAACACTTAAATTGGTCAAGTATCGATGAAAAGAGGAATTTATCACTGTTTATTAGCGTGGTTACATTTTTATTGATTTTTATTATGGCGGCTAGAACACCTCTTGACACTGATTTCTGGTGGCATATTAAGGCTGGAGAACAAAGCATTTTATCTGGCAAGCCGATGCTGGTTGACACATTTACCTTTTCGCGCGGAGGGGCGGATTGGATTAACCACAGCTGGTTAGCCGAAGTGATTTTGTACCTTGTTTATCATTGGGGGGGATATTTAGGCACTGGTTTACTGGTGGCAGTATTAGCATCAGCAAATCTGATGATACTGTATCCTCTGATGAAATCTCATCCCTTGATGCGATCGGTGTTTCTAATTCTTGCAGCAATTGTCGCTTCCTGGATCTGGTCACCCAGACCTCAATTATTTACATTGTGTTTGTTCTCATTATGTTTTTATATTCTTATTCTATATCGAGAAACACAATCGAAAATAATTTGGGTTCTTCCGGTTTTATTTATGTTTTGGTCAAACCTTCATGGTGGATACACCCTTGGATTTATTTTGATCGGAGCATATATCCTTGGTGAAATTATCAATAAAGGATTGGGAGAACGCGGTTACGGCAATTTATCCTGGAGAGATGTTGAACGAGTGGTTGTGGTTACAGTTCTTTCTGGATTAGCGGTGATTATTAATCCTAATGGGGTTGAAATGTGGTTAATCCCGTTTAAAACCGTGAATGTAAAAGTACTGCAACAATTCATAGACGAATGGGCATCTCCGAATTTTCATGAAATTGCGATGCAACCATTCTTATGGTTGTTATTTTCTTGTTTTGCAGTCATCGGATTTTCAAATAAACGTGCGGATGCTTATGATGTGGCTGGCTTGATCGGTTTTGGTATGATGGCGCTTATCTCAAAGAGAAATTACGGACCATTTGCATTATTTGCCGTGATGTCATTTGATAAATATTGGGTTTCTGCATGGACTGAGGTTAAAAACTCTTCTCCATTTTATGAATGGATTGAGCGGTTTAAGGAACGTATCAGCAAAAATCCGGCCAGGCCCATTGCAATTAAGGTTCGCAATTGGATCAACCTGATGATAGTTTTTATTTTAGGATTGGTAGCAGCCAGTAAATTAATTATTGTGACCTATCCTGTCTATGTCGAGTCCAATATTGAGAAATATTATCCCGTTGGGGCGATAAATTGGTTGAAAAATCAAAACGTATCAGGAAATTTAATGAGCAGCTATGGATGGGGTGGTTATTTGGTATGGACACATCCGGAGCAGCGGGTTTTTGTAGATGGACGGACTGATTTATTTGGGGATGAAATTATTGGTGAATGGATTCAGGTTATGAATGGTGAACCGGGTTGGCAAAAAATATTAGATCAATACGACGTGGAGTGGATATTAATTGAGCCCGAAAGACCAATTGCCAAATTATTACCTCAAGAGAATTGG
>JAJUJY010000073.1 GCA_029265085.1 Chloroflexota bacterium | reverse complement strand
TACCGAAACCATTCACGCTGCGCATCTAATGGGATGATGAATAAATTAGCCCGCTCCAGAGATTCCAACATGGATTGGCTGTTAAATGATGGGGGTATGGCCGGCAGATTTTCGCCTCCGGGCGGCGTTACTGCAAGAATTGCATCACATAACGGCCCATTTAAACGGTCTAAAATTGAGGTGCGGATTAAGAAATTACGAACGGCTTCAGGCTGGCGCTGGAACACCTCTTCCATTAAATAATCCAAAATATAGCGATTGCTGCCGGAAAAAGCCTGGATAAAAGCAGCATATCCCGGCTGCCCGGTTTGCCCCTGATAAGCCTGCAAGGCCAGAGAAGCCATTTGCAAACCGGCCGCCCATCCCTCGGTGCGGTTCCACAGGGAATACAATTCTTCTGTGGATAATTTACCGACCAATACTTCGTTTATAAACGAGGCCGTTTCCTCACGGGTAAACCGCAGGTCGTTCAGGCGCAGTTCTGTCATCAGCCCGCGTCCGCGAAAGCGAGCCACTGGCAAAGGCGGGTCTGCGCGGGTAAGAATCACCAGATGCACCTGCGGGGGCAGATGCTCCAACAAATACGCCGCCGCATCATGCACAGACTGGGCATGAATCAGGTGATAGTCGTCCAACACCACCAGGAGAGGAATGACAACTTGCGCAAGTTCGTTAATCAGGCTGGTCAACAGCAAGTCTTGTGATTGCGGCTGCGCATCTAACAAAAATTGGCGCGTCTGGACAGCGTATTGTGGGTCAATACGCTGGAGCGCTTCCACCAGGTAACTTAAAAAGCGCACCGGATCATTATCGCGTTCATCCAGCGAAATCCAGGCTGCGCTGCGGCTGCACCGCCGGACCCATTCAGCGGCCAGGGTGGTTTTGCCATAGCCTGCCGGTGCAGAAATTAAGGACAGGCGGTGCCCCTGGAGTAATCCCTCTTCCAGGCAAGCCACTAACCCGGCCCGCTGCACCAAATTCGGCTTCAGCACCGGAATATATAACTTGGTTGCTAACATCATTTCAGGCATAGCTGCTTTCCCATCATCCCCAACCTCGATTCAATTATACAAAAGGGTTAACGGAAAGGTATAACCATATTGGGAACTTAACCTTATTAAATTACTAAAATTGGAATGACATGGGATTAAGCATCTTACCAACCGCCCACCTTAGAAATTATTTTGCAAATGTAGTATGATTATCGGCGGAAAACATCTTAAAATTCGCAAAATAAATCGTATGAAATTTACCCCTACCGAGATCCCTGATGTCATTTTGATTGAGCCGCAAGTATTTGGAGATCATCGCGGTTTTTTTATGGAGACCTACCAACAAGAAAAATTTTTAGCAGCAGGCATTCCTGATTGCTTTGTTCAAGATAACCATTCCAGCTCCACCCGAGGAACTTTGCGGGGACTGCACTATCAAATCCGCCAACCGCAAGGTAAACTGGTACGGGCTGTTGTGGGTGAAATATACGATGTGGCCGTTGATATCCGGCGCAATTCACCAACTTTTGGTCAATGGGTAGGCAAGCGCCTCTCGGCAGAGAATAAATGCATGTTATGGGTTCCGGCAGGCTTTGCACACGGCTTTTATGTAATCAGCGAGTGGGCAGAATTTGTTTACAAAGTGACAGACTTTTACGCCCCCCAATGGGAGCGCACCCTTTTATGGAACGACCCAGCACTGGAGATTCCCTGGCCAGTTCCACAAGGAGAAACGCCTGTCCTTTCAAGCAAGGACCAGCAAGGGCTTCCACTCAAAGAGATTGAACTGTTTCCGTAAGGAATGAATGATCGTAAGCAAATAAGGAGTCTTATGCCAAGAAATGTACTGGTCACTGGCGGAGCTGGTTTTATCGGCTCAAACTTCGTGCGTTATTTGCTGCAGGCCGAACCTGACGCGCGCATCATCAACCTGGATGCACTGACCTATGCTGGCAGCCTGGCCAACCTGCAAAACCTGGAAGATCCTTCCCGCCACATCTTTATTCAGGGGGATATTTGCGACCGCGCCAAAGTGGATCAATTACTGCGTGAATACCAGATCGATACGGTTGTGCACTTTGCAGCCGAGTCGCATGTAGACCGTTCGATCCTGGGTCCCGGCCAATTCATTCAAACCAATATTGTCGGCACATTCACCCTGCTGGAAGCAGTACGTCAGGCCTGGCTGATCGATAAACTTTTGCCTGTGGAGGAGGTACATTTTCATCACGTCTCCACAGACGAGGTGTTTGGCACGCTCAAACGAGATGACCCGGCCTGGACAGAAATAACCCCCTACGCGCCCAACTCGCCTTACTCGGCATCAAAAGCCTCCAGCGACCATCTGGTGCGGGCTTACCACCACACATACGGGCTGCCCGTGACCATCACCAACTGCTCAAACAATTATGGGCCGTACCAATTCCCAGAAAAGCTCATTCCGTTAATCATTCTGAACGCCCTGGAAGGGAAAGCATTGCCAATCTACGGGGACGGTCAGCAAATCCGCGATTGGTTATATGTTGAAGATCACTGCGAAGCGATCTGGAAGGTCGTTAAAGGCGGCAAAAACGGAGAAACATATAACATCGGCGGCGGCAACCAGCCCGCTAACCTGCAAGTTGTTCGCACGATTTGCGAGATTTTGGACCAACTGCAGCCCGATTCACCGCACACCCCCCATGACCAATTAATCCATTATGTCACAGACCGGCCTGGTCACGACCGCCGTTACGCTATGGATATTACCAAAATCAACCAGGAGTTGGGCTGGCAGCCCAAAGAAAATCTGACCAGCGGGCTCATGAAAACCGTGCAATGGTACCTGGCGCACCCGGAATGGATTGACGCTATCCGCTCAGGGTCCAACCTCAGCGGCTGGATGGAACAAAACTATGCAAAACGCGGAGGGGAACAATGAAAGGGATAATCCTGGCTGGCGGCAAAGGAACCCGCCTTTACCCGTTAACTCTGGGGGTCAGCAAACAAATGCTGCCCGTGTATGACAAGCCTATGATTTATTATCCGCTGTCCATGCTGATGCTGGCCGGTATCCGCGAAATTTTGGTCATCAGCACCCCAGAGGACCTGCCGCATTTTCAACGTCTTTTCGGTGACGGCAGCCAATGGGGATTGCGTTTTGAATACGCCCCGCAAGCTGAACCGCGCGGCCTGGCTGAAGCGTTTGTTATCGGAAAAGATTTCATTGGCAACGAACCCGCCTGTATGATTCTAGGAGACAACATCTTTTACGGTCACGGTTTACCCGATTTGCTGCGGAAAGCTGCCGGGCTAACCGAGGGAGCAGTAATTTTCGCTTATCCCGTCCGCGACCCAGAACGCTATGGCGTGGTTGATTTTGATGCACAGGGTCAAGCGCTCAGCATTGAAGAAAAGCCTCAGAAACCGCGCTCCAATTATGCCGTTCCGGGAATTTATTTTTATGACAACCAGGTCGTTGAAATCGCTCAAAACTTAAAACCTTCTGCACGCGGCGAACTCGAAATCACCGATCTGAACAATATTTATTTATCCCGCAAACAATTACAGGTCATTCCGCTTGGGCGCGGTGTAGCCTGGCTGGATGCAGGAACCCACGAATCGCTGCTGCAAGCCGCCAATTATGTCCAGGCGGTCGAAGACCGCCAGGGCATGATGATCTCCTGCCCGGAAGAAATTGCTTTCCGGTTAGGCTTTATTGACCGTGAAAAACTTAGAGAAAATGCCAACAAGATGAACAGCAATTCGTATGGTCATTATTTACTCCGATTAGCCAATGGGGAAATTCAATAATGCGTGTATTATTGTTAGGGAAAATTGGCCAGTTGGGATGGGAGTTGGAGCAAATGCTCACCCCCTGCTGCGAACTGACCGTATGGGATTACCCGGAAATTAATTTCACCTCTCCTGACGAATTGGCTGAGAAGGCAGAAGCTGCCAATGCCCAAATCATCATCAACGCCGTTGGTTACACCGATGTTGACCGTGCAGAGAGCGACAGAGAAACGGCCCGCCTGATCAATACCGCCGCAGTTGAAAAACTGGCTCACATTGCAAAAAAACAAGGTGCGGCTTTGATTCACTATTCAACTGATTATGTCTTTGATGGACACAAAAACAGCCCCTACCTGGAAACGGACACAACCCATCCACTGGGTATTTACGGACTAACCAAACGGGAAGGCGAACAGGCCATCCAGGCGAGCGGTTGCGCGCACTGGATTTTGCGCACAAGCTGGTTGTACAGCACCCGCCGGGATAATTTTGTACTCAAAGTGCTGCAGTGGGCTAGAAAATATCCAACTTTGAAAATCGTATCCGACCAGATCAGCAACCCAACCTGGGCGCACACCCTGGCAGAAGCCACACTTGCCATTGTTCAACACTCTAACACACCGGAATGGTTGGCTGAGCACAGCGGAATTTATCACGTGGCTGGCGGCGGTTTTACCAGCCGGTATGAATGGGCGCTGGAAATCCTCAAGAACGACCCGCGCTCCAAAGAACAGATCGTAAAAGAAATTTTACCCGCTCTAACTGTGGATTTCCCCACACCCGCAATCCGGCCGCTGTATTCCGCCCTGGATTGCAGCAAATTTGAGAAGGTCAGTGGTTACCATTTACCCAATTGGAAAGATGCACTGCGCAAGGCGATGGAAAATTTTCAAACAGATAGCAATGCCCGGTAAATTTCATCATTTAACATATTAATGTTCCGGTCATCAAATTTCTCTACGGCAAGATGGCGGCTATTTTCGCCCATTCTGGCCCGTAGATAGTCATCTGCTAAAACTTTTTGAATTGCATCGGCCAATGCTTGAGGTTGGCCTGGAGGAACCAGAAAGCCGTTATGGCCATCCAGAACAACTTCACGACAACCCGGTACATCAGTGGCAACAATGGGTATTCCGCAGGCAGCTGCCTCCATCAAGGATTTTGGCAAACCTTCACCCAATGAAGGCAAAACCACCAGTGTACTACGCCGGTATATTGCTGGCATATCATTTTGGAATCCCCACCATTCCACCCAACCATGCAATTGCCACTCAAGCAGGGTTTGATCTGGGATACTGGTCGGGTTCCCTATATCAGGTTCACCCACCAAAACAAATCGGGCAGATAGAGATTTTTTTAATATTTTTGCAGCTTCAACAAAAACATCTACCCCTTTATCCCACAACATCCGGCTTGGCAAAACCACCAATTGTTCCTCCTGGCTGCCTACGGAAGGAGAAAACTTATCCAGATCAACCCCAACACCCTGAATTACTGTTCCCCTGTCCGGTTGAATTAACCGGGCAGAAACGAAATAATCATAATCATTTGAGTTTTCAAAGACCAAATGAACACGAGCTGATCTGAACAATATTCGGTAAAGAAGCATTACCAGCCCGCGAACCAAACGAGCTTGAATTCCGGCAGACTGGAACACATAGCCCAATCCTGTGATGGAATTAACCACCCGTATCTTCTTTAACCAAATACTGCTAAGTGTTCCATACAAAACGGGTTTAATAGTGAAATGATGAATTAAATCAGGTTTTTCTGCTGCATACACCTTATATAGAGACCAAAATGACTTGATCTCATTAACGACATTCATAGAACGCCGGTTTACTGACCATTCGATCCAGCGAAAACCTTCGGCCAACAATTCCTCAACATAAGGGCCGTGAGGAGAAATAAAAACCACCTCATGATTGCGCCCCCGCAAGAAACGAGCCAGAGAAATTCGAAAATTATAGAGATACCAATCCGTGTTAGCAACCAGAAGGATTTTTGACAACCTATGCCCCTACAGTATCACCGGATCAAGATAGAATAAAGATTGAGCAAACGTTGCTGCATACGATTCCATCCATAAATTTGATCATACGCCAAACGAGCATTCTGCCCTAAAAGCAAACGCACCGCCGGATCTTGCAATTGCTGAAAAGCTTTTTCCAACTCGAGCACATCCCCATAAGGCACAACCAGTCCACAATGAGTATTAAGGATAATTGTATCCATATTGGTGTTTCGAGCAACTACAACTGGTTTTCCCAGCATCATCGCTTCAAATATTTTATTTGGACTGGAAAAGCGATGATTTGGAATCGCGGGATCATATGTGGCAAATAAAACATCTGCTGCACCACTTAAACCCAGTGCTTTTTCGTAATCAACCCGGCCATGCCAGGTGATATTATCCATTCCAACAATCTGCTCCAAAATTTTCTCTGCATCGCCGCCAAAACCTGCCAAATCCAAATGCCATTCTGGGTGAGCGCGAAGAATTTGTAAAACCTCAAATAAGCCGCGTTCTACCTGTAACAGCCCAATATAAGCCAGAGAAAGCACATAATCGTTGGGCAAATCTTGCGCCGCAGCAACTTTACCTGCGTCTTCTGGACTGTTATAAATTACTTCTAATCGTTTGGGACGCGCTCCTTTTATCTGTTCCCGCCTGGCATCATCCACCAGAATCACAGCATCTGCTTTTCCAATAACACACAAATCGACTGCACGAATAATCTTTTTAATCCATTGAGGCGTATTACGCAAATGATCTGCATAAAAGTCAAAGATATCATAAACAAGGCGTTTCTTATAGCATCGCGCAACCCATAAAGCCGGAAGAATTGTGTCAAAATCACAGGCATGGATGATATCAAACGTATTGCGATTCTTGATTAACCAGCGTAGTAATCCAGCCTGCCAACGCAGCAATTGCGGCAAATTTCCCATGCCATGCCCATATTCGGCCGGGATACTCAGCCGGGTAATCTGCAATCCAGAGCGATCTTCTTCGCCTGGCAGCTCCCCGGTCCGGTCCCAGCCCACAGCTCGCACAGAATATCCGGCAATCACCATCGCCCGCGCTATTTTTTCAACACGCGGATCCGGTTGGATAGGGTTGGAGCGGAGGATGAGAATCTTCATCGATAGAATGATGTTTTAAACAATCGATATAGAGAAAAATTATCTACCAAACAAAGGTAAATAAAATTAATTAGCAATATATTGTTCAACAATTTCTTTCGAAGACCCGACCGCTTTGACCTGGCCTTCTTCTAGCCACACTGCACGTTGGCAAAAACCGCTCACCGTTTGCATCGCATGCGATACAAAAACAATTGTAGTACCCATTTCATGGTACTGATTCATAAGCTGCATGCATTTTTCCTGAAAACGCATATCCCCAACAGCCAAAACCTCATCAACCAATAAAATATCTGGTCGTACACATGTGGCAACAGAAAATCCTAATCTGGCGACCATACCAGACGAGTATGTCCGTAATGGCGCATCAAGAAAATCGCCGATTTCTGCAAAATCAATAATTCTTGGCAACAAACTCTCCATCTCGCGTTTCGTATGACCAAGAAGTGCACCATTTAAAAATATATTTTCGCGTCCTGTAAGCTCATAATTAAACCCCGCGCCAAGTTCTATCAATGGGGCTACGCTGCCGCGAACCAAAATCCTGCCGTTCGTTGGCGTAAGAACTCTAGCTATTAATTTCAATGAAGTGCTTTTGCCTGCACCATTTCTACCAATAATACCGAATATTTCTCCTCGTTGAATTTCAAAATTAACATTACTTAAAGCCCAAAATTCATCATGTGCGCTTAACCTGCGTGTTACCCATCGAATCGCGTATTCTTTAATACTGGTTATTCGTTCGCGAGGAACTCGATAGCGAACAGATATATTTTCAAAAGAAATAACTGGAGATAAAGCCATTTTATACTCGGTATGCATATTCATTAGATTTGCTGGTAAAAAAGACCCACCCAAGTAACAAAACCACCAGGGCAATGGACAAGGAAATCAACCAATCTCCTAAAGGTGCCATCGTGCCAGAATATAATGGTTGCCGAAAGAGATTGACAATATAGAGCATCGGATTTAATTTAAACAGCCACAACCATTTTTCTGGAATAATATCCAGAGGATAAATAATGGGTGTCGCATATAACCAGATCGTTAGCAACACTTCATATACCGGAATAACATCAGCAAAAAACACAGCCGCAGTAGCCAGAAACAATCCCACCCCCAACGAAAAACTTGCCAGTATGATGATGGCAGGGAAAATTGATAATAACGAAAAATTTAGTGGCCCCCCGGTTAGCAACGCAATCAAAGTTAATGGAACCAGCGAAAATCCCAGATTAACAATGGCTGTACAAATTGCTGAGACCGCAAAAATTGAACGCGGCATGTAAATTCGATTTAATAAACCGCCGTTATATAACATATCAGTCATGGCTTGTTGAGTTGCACTGGTGAAGAAACTCCACCCAATTAGGCCACTTAATATATAGATGTGGTAATAAGGAAGAGAAAAGCGGAAGAGATTAGAAAATACAAGTGTCAAAACGATCATGGTCAAGAGAGGATTTAATAATGTCCACACAATGCCCAAGAAAGATCGTTTGTAACGCGTTTTAATTGCTCTTGACACAAATTGGAACAATAATTCACGATATTTTACCAGCCCTAAAATCTCGTCAATCGCTGGTGCAGGTCGAACTAAAGAGTCGTAAACTTCTTCTGATCTATTCATTCGCTCACTTCTTAATTTGTTACCTAATTTTGACCTGAGTTAATTAATTCCAGCCAAATTAGCTATTTGTGCAATTCTGGTTTGCCAACAATTTTCTTCCAAAAAAGTATCTATCAAAGGATCATCTCGATTAACACTTTGACTCAGGGAAATATTTTCAAGGAATGATTGTTGATTGATAGAAGTATAAACCAATGGTATACCTTTTAATAATGGAAGATCCGGAGCAACTACAGGTATTCTCATGGCAAGATATTCATACAGCTTTAATGGACTGGTTGCCATCGTAATTTTATTAATCTTCCAAGGAATAATTGCGACATCGGAATTTGACAAATAGGCAGGTAAAACATTCTGCGGTTTTAACCCTAAGAAATGAAGATTAGATAGCTCACGTGGCGATTGACCACGATAATCACCAATCACAACAACCTGAGCATTTGAATAGGTTTCCGCAACCTTAATCAGCAAATTCCAATGGAACCAATCGCCCCACAACGCACCTGTATAAATGATCTTCAATTTTGATGGATCAAGTTCAGCAGGCAAGTTATATTCCCGGCGATGATTAAACAATCTTAAATTTACAGCGTTTGGTAATAAATGAACATTGGCTCCAGATTTTTCTTTTAACTGCTCAGCTAAAACTGGAGCTGTAGCAATCAATGCATCTGCATTGTCGATTACTGTTTTTTCGCCTTCTACCGAATACCAATCAGCGCCTAATGAAGAATTCCAATCGTCCAACAAATCATAGAGAATATGAACCCCTGACGCTTTCATTGATGTAACGAGTGGGATAAATTCAGTTAATGGGAATTCCAGCATTGCAGCTGACTTTTTAGACCTTAAGATCTCCCCAAATTGCTCCTTAAAAGTTTCCCAAGAAAACTTAGTAAATGGATAGCAAAACAAATTTGGATGCGCAATTTTTACGCCAACATTTGTTGTTTCATAACTACCAAAACGATTAATGAACACCACCATAAAATTTTGGCGTAACATTTCTAATGCAATTTGAGTTGCTCTTGACCCGCCACCCGTATCATATATTGGCACACCCGACAATATAAAAAATATTCCCCTCGTCTGATTGAGCCTTTTTAAATCAATTTCATGCCGGCGAGATGCCCCCCTCAAAAATCCACGAACCCGAGCAAAATCAGATACAAAATCTTCTGGCAACGAACGTAAGCCGCGACCTTTTGATATCACAATGAGTATCAAAGCGATTATGCCTGATGCAAGCAATATACCACCAGCAAGCAAATACCCCCACAACCCCGTGAGCAAGCCGACCAAAAATAAAATTCCAACCAAGGCAACACTACCAAGCTGCTTGATGATCTGCTTGCAAGACCACCAATAATATTCTCCCCCCAATCCGGATTCACCATCGCCAACTGACCATTGGGTAACCTTTTTCCAATATTCTCGAATTGTATCAGGTCCAACCCATAACACGATTGCATCTGGAACAAATGCCCAACGGCTGCAAAAACGCTTTAGCTCAAAACCAAAGTAAGTATCCTCACCTGTGAGAGTTAACCACTCTGGATATTTTCCTGCCTTAATCCAGGCCGATCGAGTTACAGCTAGAGATCGAGAGGAGGGGATGAACGTACCGGGATCAACCTGGTGCAGCTGCGGCCATGCTCGCCGATTAAGACGATTTCCTTTTCGGTCAAGCACTTCATACCATCCAGCGACCACCTCAATATCCGGATCGATCACAAATGGGAGCACAATTTTTTCCAACCAATCAGTTGTTGGGCGGCAACCAAAATCTGTAATTGCCACAATCTCATTCTTTGCCTGCTCTATCGCCAGGTTCCGTCCACGGGCAATATTTACACCCGGTTCAACAAGAACAAGAATCGGGATTGGGCTCTTTTCTGCCATTGAATTTAGCAATTCAACTGTTCCGTCGGTAGAACCGGCATCCACAATGATGATCTCATCTGGCAGATAGGTTTGTTTCCAAATCCCTTCCAACCAATCCGCAGCGTTATTCTTTTCATTTCGAACCGTTGCGATCAATGAAACTTTTAGTGGATAAATTATGCCTTCGAGTTTTTTCCTGGGTTGGTAATCCGGAAATAATCCTGGTTGATTCGTAAATAGGGTGGTCTGACTAAAATCTTCTGGGTAATATCGATCTTCAAAAACTTTCGGCCGGCGAAACATTCTTGCAACGGCTTTCTTAAATATCCGTAATGAAACAATCTCACTAACCCACCAAATAGCTCTATTTAATATTCCTTCACGGCGGCTCTTTGGAGGAGCAAAACGCAACCTTAAATTCCAAAATGTTTGAACCCAAAAAGCTATTCTACCCGTATAACGATCTGCAGCCAATTTTGCTTCAACTGCCTCTTCACGCGCTGTTACCAATAATTTGTTTAGATCATGATTTCTTTGTTGCAGATAATTAATTGTAAATAACAGATGTTGAATATAAGATTGGAGAAGTCCATTCGTTATTGGATCAGATCCCAGTTTCAAACCATCTAATTTATTTAATATTGAATTTAAACTCCCTGATGAAGTTTCTATTCGCTCATTAATATATTGTTGAGTGGCTTTTTTAGACTCTTCCCCCCCTTTCAATGCAAACCCAAAGATCTCGGTTAGCTTTTTATGATTCCAATGATTCTGCAACAAGGCAAAAGCTGAAAGACCGGCGCTTTCAACAATTTCTGCTAAATACGGGTCTGTTCCAAGTCCAATTATTATTTTTTTATTTGCCAGTGCGCATAGAGCTGCCCAAGATTCCGTTGTTACTACAAATTCACAAGCATTAAAAAGACCAGAAATCACATCTGGATGGACAAGATGATCTATTCTGTCCACCTTGTTCTTTTCTTCCATGCGTAATAAAACCGACCGGCATACTTCAACACCATCCCATTCTTCACTTTCCTGAGATGCCTGTAATGGAATTAATAATATTTTTAAATTTGTTTCACGGGCAAGTTTATCCAGACTAATCGCAAGAGCATTCAGATTATCTGAAGACCGTGTAAACTTATTTTGCGTTAATGCCACCCCAATGATCTGCTGACCGGGTTTAATGAACTGGAATTTACTGAATATCATATCCGCAGATAAAGATGGAACCCAGAAAACAGTCTCTATCGGATCAACAAAGCAATTGACTTCCGCATTGATCTGCTTTTGCTCTTTCAATACTTGAATAGCTGAGGGATTTCTAGGCGAATAACAAGTGGCTAACTGAAATAAATTAATATTTGCAATATCAAGCTTTTCATTTGGCCATATTTCATCACCAATCAATACACAATGCACTCCTAAAAATCTGGCTAGAAATGGAACCTCTTCTGCCCAAACAAAATGATTTTCACGATATTTATTATTTAAGTTTATTTCTGGATCATCAGCATCAAATTTATTTAATTTACCGCAAACAATAACAATATCTGACTTTTTTATTTGGTCAATAAGCTCATCCAACCGGTTTGATTTTATTGATTTAACCGAAAGATAATCCTCCAGGTTATATTCCTGCCCAGATGTTATAGTAAATGAAAAATCATTTTTAATTTCTCTTAACTTTTTAAGAATCCCCATTAAATCGGCGTCTGATCCTGCATCACCGAACCCAAAATTTCCTGCGATCAATATATTTTTCATTTATCCAACACCCAAATTTTTTAATAAAATTTCAACTCATTTTATCACATTGATCATTTGCAGCTAACACCATCCAAAGGCCGCGATCAACTCACAAACAATTTTTTCCTATCCCCGAGAAATCATTAAAAAATTGAAGATCTTGCCTACATTTCTGTTAGGAAAAACGACAACTATTTTTTATATAATGATGGCATAGGAATTTAATAACAGCAGAAACAAAAACAAATAAATATGAAATTTATCGGCCGTATTATCTCTATATTAATTATCTCCACAATCCTCATCAGCTACAATTCACCCAAAGTTATAGCTGCACCGGTGAACAACAGGGAAACCTATCAGGTTTTTCTGCCATTAATTTCTAATATGACTTCAAATAAAATTGCTCTGGGTGTTTACACGCTGGGGTATCTTGGCCAACAATCCACTATCGATAATGAAGTCAAAGCAATAGAGACCTGGTCCGGGGAACCAATATCTATTGTGGGAACATTTATTGCCATTGAGGATTTATATCCTGACTACAATATTCCGGTTCCTCTTGGGCTAATTTGGGACAATGGCTATGTGCCCTTTGTAAATTTGGATACGAGCCATACCCTGACACAAATTAATAACGGGCAAGCAGATGCAGAAATTAGAAAAATGGCAGATGCGTTTGTTACCTGGAGAAATAATGGATTAGCAAAAGGGCAAAACCGAAAAGCATTTGTTGCCCCGCTGCAAGAGATGAATGGCGATTGGGTTTCATATCATGGAACTCCTCAAGATTTTAAGACTGCATACGACCGAATTCGAACAATTTTTGATCAACGAGGCGCCAGTCCATCTGTCAGTTGGGTTTTTGCTCCAAACGGTTGGAGTGATGTAGATGAACCGCCTTTTGAAGATTATTATCCTGGTAACGACAAAGTAGATGCAGTGGCATTTAGCTCATACAATTCCGGGTATTGCCCTAACGCAGCATGGAAAGCATGGGATGATTCTGAAAAAGTATTTTCTTCATACATATCCCGTATGAATCAAATGACATCCGGAAAGCCAATTTTTATCGCCCAAACAGCAACCACTGCCTACAACGCACTTAATCAATCGAGCGATACGGCCAAAAACAACTGGCTAAATGAAACATATAATTTGTTAGCAAGAAGCCAAAATGTTCGTGGAATTATCTATTTTAACCGCGATAAAGAATGCGATTGGGCATTTTATCAAAAAGATGGCCGTAAGATGTCTGGCTATATTCAAGGGGTTAGTTTGCCAAACTACGATTACTTAGCTCCTACAGAATTATTCAAGTGACCCAACCTGAAAGTTTTTAGCCCATGAAAGCTCAGTAATCCATGCCTTCAAAATAATAAACAAATTAATAGGCTGTGCTATTCAACAATATAATAATAACTTCCCTCTTGTTGAATTTCATACCCTTGTTCTTGTGCCTTCATGGCAAAATTTTCATCCTTAATAATTACCACCCAATTCGAATCTATTGTATCGAAAAACTGTTTCGGGTTTGCCAGATTGTCTTCCAAGGTTTTGGTTGGAATTAATTCCACTCTATTGGGATATCCTGCCAAAACGCGGATTGGTCCCCTTTCAGCAAAAGAGTCATTTTGCAAAATTACTGACCCATTTTGTGGATGATCTTTTAAGAACTGGTATGCATATTGTCCAGCAGCACGCACATCCAGGTCAAATGAATTCCGGAAATGATTAATATCATACAAATTAGACGCTATAAAGCCAACCGCCGCAACAATAATTAGGATTCGGGATATTTTTTTGGCTGAAGACCACGCAAAAACCAGGGCGATAGAAATCATTGGAATTAATAGCCAACCCCCAAAAACAAGGTAGCGCGGTTCTTGATAAGGGGCGCTAAATGCCAATGTTGTAGAAAGCCAAATCCAACATAGAGTAAAACCACCCGGTAATAAATACACCAACATTTTTTTATTCTTAAAGAGCAGGTAAATCCCTGCCAGAAACCCAGCAATCGCTATTGCAGGGAAATCTTTAGCAAACGTTCCTGGCATATTAATAAATCGTTCAAACAATGTCATTTGCCCAATATAATTCGCCTGCATGTCTTTGGCAAAGGTCATGGCATAAAATGGACTACCATGAATATTCCAGCTATTCAACAGCCATAAAACAGGCATAACTGCCACTAGAATAACGCCAATAACAACTTGCATAGTATCCCTATATTTCTTACCCTTTATAAGGTTAAGAAAATAGATAAAAAACATAATCCCAATAAAGACACCTAAAAACCAACCAATGTAATGGGTAGCAGTAGCTAATCCTGTAACAAAACCAATTGGAACGACCAATTTCAAGCGATCTTTTGTTGTCAAAAAAATATAAACAAGATATGTGTCTAACAGGATTAAGAATATTAATAATGGTTCACTCAGCCCAGAGTAAGTTGTAAACACATCACCAGCAAAAACAACAGCTATCAAACAGCAAATCATTCCTGCGCTTTTTCTGGATAGTTTTTTTGCAAGAAGATATACTACGATCAAGGAACCAACAAAAAACAGGTGATTCACTATTACTGGTACAAACATGTTTGAGGCCGGATAAATAGGTCGAATTAAAGCAAAAAATAAGCCCACTACCCAAAATTGTAAAGGCAGCCAATAGCCATCGGAAGTCGAAAAAAATGGCCGATCAGCCCATTGATATGATATTAATGTACGGCTAAATGAATCCCAAGGAATACCATAAAAATAACCTATATTAAATAACCAAAAATTGATAAGACACCGAATCAGTAAGCTTACTATCAAAAGGATCGATACAGTGATCAATGCATTGTTTTGAAAATTATTAAAAATATTCTTCTTCATAATATATTTAGTTTCATAAATCAAATTGGGGCTGAAGGACATTATATTTTATCATCACCTTTATTCTAAACAGCAATGTTATAATCCTTGTAAGTCGTAAGGACACTTTGTATTGGCAGGGTCGTTTGAACAAGAAAATATTTCAATTCGATCTATTAATAATTTCCGCGATTGTTTTATTCATCGTCTATATTGCATTCATCTTGCTTCGTCCATACCAGGTTTTTTGGTCAGTCGATGAAGCTGGAAAATTCATATATCTTGAGAGTGTTATTCGCACAGGAGATCCGGCAAGCCCATTGTTTAACCCCTCAAACCAATGGGACCCAGATCAAAATTTTGCGCCATTATATTATTTTGTCAGGCTAGGCAATCAGCTATTTTCCTGGTGGCCAGTTAGTTTCCCTCTGCTTAATTTACCATTTTATAAATTCTTTGGCTGGGTGGGGTTATATATTATTCCAGCTTTTTTTGGGGTTTTAACTGCTTATTTATCCGGAAGAATAATTCGCCTGGTTTATCCAAAATCAAAGTATATCGATTTAACCGTTTTTTGGATCACAGCACTGGGCACCCCGATATTTTTTTACAGCACAATGTTTTGGGAACACACCATTAGTGCTGCCTGCCTTGTTGGGTCACTATATTTTATTTTGTTAGCATTAATTAACAACCAATTGAAATGGATCTGGATAGCAGGGCTGACGGCATCATTCAGTGTCTTATTTAGAACGGAAACAGCGGGATATTTCATCGGGTTCGGCTTAATTTTATTGATTAAAAAATGGAAATGGGCTTTTTCCTTACTGGGTGGATTCATTGCTTCTACCATTCCTTGGATGCTCTTTAATCAATACGCGATGGGAAATATCATCAGCCGCCAGCTTAGTTCATTAATCAATTCATCGGGATCCAGCCTTGAAAAAATTGGTGCAAAAGTATTCGCCTTTATGCTGTTTAATTTCCCTTCTCCTGTATCATACACATTTAGCCGGCCATTATTAACAGCAGGATGCTTCTTTGTACTAATTGCAATTTTCTTTGTATTTATCAAAAAAACTCGTCTATTCGCAGCAATTTCTGTTTTCGGTTTAGGGATCGTTTGTGCTACAGTCTTATTTTCCACACAAGGTTACACTTTTCTTAGCGGTTTTCTCATAATGTCCCCCTTCCTGGTATTTGCAGCCTGGATACTCGTTGTTCCTGCCTTTTGGAAACGATCTTCCTTGCCCCTGTTAATACTTGCCGGCAGCTTATCTTTTCTATTGATATTCATAAGTCGAGCCTGGTTTAACGCAGGCGGACTTCAATGGGGTCCCAGATATCTAATTGGTCTATATCCGTTATTGGTAATATTATCAATCTTTTCGTTGAAAGAACTTTTTCCTACTTTTTCAAAATCACTAAAATTTTTAGTAATTTTTGGTTATTTGTTTTGTTTATGCATTGGAATAGGTTTTGAAATCAGAGGAGAAGTTGTCGTTTGGCAAAACAATTATTATTACGGAAAATCTGGAGAAGAGTTAATCAAAATTAAATCTACTCCTGCAATAATTGAATGCAAACACCCAATTATGCTGATTCCAAATATATATTTTAGTGGCAATTTTTTATACGTTGCGCCAGATCGAACCAATGAATGGCTAAAAATAGCCAAATCTCAAAATATCTTAACGTACACTTTGGTTGATACAGATTTATGCAAATGGATTCAACTTGATGATTTAGCTCTTCTTCGCAAAGAAAACATTAACGGTATAAATACAATGATACAAGAAGTAAACATTCCATAACCTACCCAATTACTCATGGCATAACACTTGCACACATTTTTCATAATTGTAAGCAAAGTGTAACGAATCGATGCAAGGTTCACCTTTATAATCAATTGTGAATTGCAGAACATACTGCAATCAACCGACATGTATGGTGGGTAATTGGCTTGAAAGAACTAAAAGTTACGCGGTTTCGATTTCATCACGCGGTAGGCTTATCGCTGGCCATTTTGCTCGCCAATTTGATTTTTCTCACCTTTGCCAAGGATGACTGGTCAAAAACCGTATTTAGCGACCTGACCTTACCCATCGAGCATATGCTTGCAGTTGCTCTGTTATTGTTGGCAGCGCGCAAAAGCATGTCTTTATCACGCCGATTAGGTTTGGGTTGGGGCATATTAGCCTTTGCGCAGTTAATTTACGGCCTGGGTGAAATCTCCTGGGGAATCCTGGAGCTTGGGTACAGGCAAGACCCATTTCCATCCATTGCAGATGCCTTCTACCTGGCCTATTACCCCCTCTTCTTGTTAGGCATTCATTTGTTTCCAACCCGGCGTCTGAGCAAGATCAACTGGCTCAAATCCATGCTCGACATGAGCATTATGATCCTTGCCTCTGCCCTGGGATTTTGGATCTTCCTGATTGGTCCCCTGGTACAAGCGGGCACAACCGAACCGCTTACTACCCAGCTCCTTTCGGTGGCATATCCTGCCGGTGACCTGCTCTTGATTTGGGCAGCCCTGGTAATGTTATACCGGCGGCCGCAAGGGATCGATCGAATTGCGCTGGCATTTCTAATCGCCAGTGTCAGTTCAATGGTCATCACAGACTGCCTGTTTAGTTACCAATCGATTTCAGAGACCTATATCAGCGGCAGCCTGGTGGACCTGGGCTGGTTAAGCGCGCTCCTCTGTGCAGGTCTGGCCGGTGCCTGGCAGTTCACACATACCCGGCCAGTTCTATCCACTGAAAACACCGGCTCATCAGAACCTGCCCGCAAAAGTATTCTGGAGACCAGCCTGCCCTATCTGCCGTATATCTGGGTAGCAGCTGCCTACAGCCTGCTGGTGATTAACACCGAGCACCAGTTTCCCATCAACCACACGGCATTAACCTTAAGCATTGGCGGCATTATTATGCTGGTGGTCTTGCGCCAGATTTTAACCTTAATCGAAAATGGGCGGCTCTTTTCAGAATTACACGTTGCCAATGCCCGCATGCAAAACCAGACACTGGAACTGGATCAGGCCAATAAAGAGCTGCAAGCTGAAATCAGCATCCGACTCCGTGCCGAAGAGCAATTAATGCATGATGCGCTGCATGATGCCCTTACCGGCTTACCCAACCGCGTGCTATTTATCGACCGCCTTTCACACAGCATCGAATACACAAAACGCCATGAAGAATATAAATTTGCCGTTCTCTTCCTGGATTTAGACAAGTTCAAGGTAATTAATGACAGCCTGGGGCACGCCATTGGCGACCAGTTACTGATTGCGATTGCACAGCGGCTGCGATTCTGCGTTCGTTCTACGGATGTAACCGCACGCCTTGGCGGGGATGAATTTGTGATCTTGCTCGAAGATACCAAAGACCAGGCTTCGGTAGTGATTACGCTGGAACGTATTCGCGAACGCCTGTGCGCTCCCTTTAGCCTGGAAGGCCACAAGGTATTTGTTTCTGCCAGCATTGGCGTTGTCCTCAGCGATTTGACCTATACCGCAGCCGATGAAGTGATGCGCGATGCAGATATCGCTATGTATCAGGCCAAATCGCTCGGCAAAGATCGCTATGAAATTTTCAATCCCAGTTTGCGCGATCAAGCCATCATCCGGCTTGAACTTGAAAACGATCTGCGCGAGGCGTTAGAGCGCAACGAATTTATTTTGCAGTACCAGCCGATTTATAATCTGGATGCAAATCATATCACTGGCTTTGAGGCGCTCATCCGTTGGCGGCACCCCCGGCGCGGCATCATCCCTCCCGCCGAATTCATCCCTCTGGCAGAAGAAACCGGGCTTATCTGGTCGATTGGCCGCTGGGTTTTGTACGAGGCATGTCGGCAGACCCAGGCCTGGCAAAATCGGTTCCCGCATTTAACGATCAATGTCAATGTCTCCGGCTGCCAGATCAGCAATCCTGATTTTGCCGGGGTGGTAGAGAACATACTGCGCGAAACCGGCCTGCAAGGGCATTCATTAAAACTAGAAATCACCGAAAGCGTGGTGGTCACGGTTTCAGATGCGATTATCTTCACCTTCAACCGGCTGAAAAAACTGGGTGTGCAAATCCACATCGATGATTTTGGGACGGGGTACTCTTCATTAAGTTATTTGCAAGCCTATCCCATTGATTCCATAAAAATTGACCGTTCATTCATCACCAAAATTGGTCCGGATCACTCCTCGGATATCGTGCGCACATTGATCATGATGGCGCGTGAAATGGGGATGGAAGCCATTGCCGAAGGAATTGAGACAGAGGAGCAATTATCCGGGCTGAAAGCTTACGGCTGCCATTATGGACAGGGCTACTTGCTTTCCAGGCCGGTAGATGCCTTTGATGCGGAACGATTTACGCGCGGTGCGCAGTGGAATCAGAATCCTTCCCCATTAACAGCAGAAGGCTAAACGGATCAATTTCACCTGAGATCAGGCAGCCGATTTATCAGCGAAGTAAAATTTATTTAAAGCCTTTTAAAAATTATTCCGCTTTGCATTGTTTAACTATAATTACATATTATTGGAACAGGGGAAGATATTGTTCCAGTAAAACCACAACATCCAGAACCCGATAAGGGATTAATTTTTAGAGAGGGGAAAATATTATGGCTTCAACCGAAGAGAGACCCGGCTGCCTTGCATCTATCTTAAATCTTTTGGGGTTGCAATTTATTGGGTCGGAATCAAAAAGAAAAGATCATTTTCCATTTAGAACACGGGATGATTTTCTTTCTCCTGCCGAAGTTTCTTTTTACCAGGTCATTAAAAACATGATGGGCGACCACTTCGTTATTTGCCCAAAAGTATCTTTGGCCGATATTTTTTTTGTTATCAAGCCCAATGAAAATTACGGCGCGCACAACCGAATCAATCGTAAGCATGTCGATTTCTTGATTTGCGATCCGAAAACCATGAAGCCGGTTTTTGCGATTGAGTTAGATGACAAAAGTCATGATCGTGATGATCGTTCAAAACGCGATGTATTTGTTAACAATGTATTTTTAGCAGCCAACTTACCGCTGGTGCACGTCCCAGTCCGGCAAAGTTACAACACCAATGATCTAGGAACTTTATTTAAGCAAGCATTACAGCAAAACAAACCTGCCAGTGAAAACGCAGGCAATTCCATTGCTTCCCCCAAAAACGCTGCACCCAAAATCGGTGAAGTGATCAAACAATCGCCGTTATGTCCAAAATGCGGCGTGCCAATGGTATTAAGAACAGCATCAAAAGGGGATCAAGCGGGTAAAAAATTTTTTGGGTGTCCTAATTACCCCAAATGTCGTGTTATTTTAGCATCTGAGGAATGATTGATCCACATAACTGATGCAGGTTTCCGATACCATTCAAGGAAACAATAAGCCAGGTTACTATCGGAATTTTCCGGTTTTCACCAGTGAAAAGCGATCTTAAGGTAGAATCTATCTAAGGATCAGCC
>JAJUJY010000117.1 GCA_029265085.1 Chloroflexota bacterium | reverse complement strand
GTGTGGGTTGTAAAATCATAAATGGGTAAATTAATCGGTTCCCAATTTTTTAATTTTCGAATATGTTCAATTAATAAGCTGGTTTCCAGTGAATCGGGATGATCAAAATTTATTTCGATTCGCTGGTTATAGGGTAAATCACGTAATTCGCGGTAGTACGCATCATGAGGTAAATATGCAATGCGGTGCCGCCCGACTTTTTTTAGGATAGCACTGGCTACTGTTGTTTTTCCAGACCCAGAACCACCTGCAATTGCAATGACGAGTGGAGTTTGTTGTTTGGACATGCGCAAATTATAACTGACTTAGATTTTATTGAGTGGAAAGCAATTAATTCAAAACCTTGTGAAAATTTCGGGGTTATTATCCATATAATATCATTATCCAGTTATTTAATCTCCCCAAAAAATCCACATTTTTAATTTTCTTCAACAATGTGCCAGCGCTGATGCTTAATGTTAGGGGTAAAACATGAATAAAATTAAGCCATTTAAAATTATTCAACCTGGAACCCAAAAATTCATTCAGGAAGCCAGAAAGACCCCTGGTTATAAATTATTTGACTTTATTCACGGGTATATTTATGCACGCTGGCCGTATTTTTATATCGGTGTTGGAACGGGAACACACCCCCTATCCAAAAAAATTGCTCCAATTGCGGATATAATCCTGCACTTTTTCACGGGTAAAAAGACAACCTCCAAAGATTCTGCTAAAAACTTGGGATGGACAATCGCCCAAACGTATCATGGAAAAGTAATGCCATTAGAATCGGCCAGGCAATTAATCCAGGTTAAAGAAAATATACGCCTGGATAACTTGGAAAAAATCATTCCATATCCGCGAGCTCGAGATTTAATCCTTCAAAATCCTGATCACGTGGTTGCCCTCGAATGTCCATGCCGTGCGGGTAGAGAAAATCCGTGTTTGCCATTGGATGTATGTTTAATTGTTGGTGAACCATTTACCAGTTTTGTGATGGGCCATCACCCGAAGCGAGCTCGGTGGATTTCACAATCAGAAGCGGTTTCCATCCTGGAACAGGAACACGCACGCGGTCATGTTCATCATGCATTTTTTAAAGACGCCATGTTGCTGCGCTATTTTGCTATCTGCAATTGCTGCCCCTGTTGTTGTGGTGCCATGCAAGCCTTTCAAAATGGGGTCCCAATGTTGGCCTCTTCAGGTTACATTGCGCACGTAGATACTGAGGATTGCCTGGCTTGCGCAGAATGTGAATCAGCCTGTCCTTTTGAAGCAATTAAAGTTGAAGAATATTCAGAAATTAATACCCAACGATGCATGGGTTGTGGGGTGTGCGTTTCTCGATGCCCCCAGAATGCGATTATCCTCCAAAGAGATCCATCGAAGGGGGAACCATTAGCAATTATTGAATTACTAAACCAGGTCAGTCAAGCAAGATAAAATTTACTTCTCGAGAAGAAAGATCGAAAATGCAAATAGACCGTTCCTCTCGCCGCAGGCCGCCCAATGCACCTGGATTTATTACGCTGGTTGCCCTAATCATCTCATTTCTGCGCCGGTGAGAATGCCCGCAAAATACATAATCAAATTCACCCGAACTCGCCAGATCTTCGACTGACCCCGCAATATGTCCATGCGTTGCTGCAATCCGGACGCCTTCAATTTCTCCCCGATAAATTAATCCGCCAAATCCAAAATCCGAGTTAATGACAAAGCGTTCTCTGATTGCCCCAGATGCATAATCGCCGTTGCCAAAAACATAGATGGTAGGGTATGTATCCAACCAGGCTGCAGTATCCAATGTGGTCATATCACCACAATGGATCAACTGCTCAACACGATTTTGTTGAAAAACATCCAATGCTTTTTGTAAATAAGCCGTGTTGTTATGTGTATCAGATAAAATACCAATTTTCATCGTGGTTCAGGCAATCTCCAACCATTCAAACTCGATTCCGCATTGTTGAAAAGACTGGTGGAGAATTTCCTTTTGTTCATCAGATAAACTTTTAATCACCAACCGCAGTGAAAATGTCCCGTTAGAATGCGTGTTATTCACGGAGCGCAAAATATTTCCGCCAGCCTGAGATACCAGCAATGCTAATCGAGCCAACACGCCCGGGCGATTGGCTTTAGAAGAACCCACCATATAAATGGTGCTCCAATTGAGTTGATCTTTTACTATCCCCGCCTCGTTGAGCGCAATCGAAAGATCTACTAACCGGATTGCCCCAGATCCTAATGAAGCATACAGGTCTTCCAGGCTTGCACAGCCCAATTGCTCCAATAACACATCCACCCTGTCGGATTCTAAAGCCTGCACATCTTCAAGAGCTAATACACCTCTTTCCGCTAAAGCGGATTTTAAGATTGGCCTGCCCTTCTCAGCCGATTTTCTTAAAGCTTCTGTAACCAGGACAGAGCGAAGCAAACGTGCAGTGGAATTGTTACAAAATGAGAGCCATTCTTCACTGGGAGCTAACCGCCCACCACTTGTTACCACTTCAACCACATCACCCGGCTGCACCCGGTCAGACAAACGAGCCAGGCTGCCATTTACCTTAACTGCACTGATTTTATCCAACAAAAATTCTTGCTGAATGGAAGCAACAGCATCTAAAACCGTCGATCCCTCTGGCACAAATCGCGCTCCACCTGTTGGGGTTAATATCTCCACCGGTCTATACGCACTGATATCCTTACCATGTTGAATGGCGTACACTACACCCCAATGGTTCTCCCCTTCCATATCTCTTGAAGCAATCGCAACTTCAATTGCCCCTAGCTCCGGTAACCAGGCGGTAATCTGCAAAGCCCGATAGCCATTTTGAGGGCAGGCAATGTAATCATCAAACCGGTTCTGGTCCAGATAGGAACCTAAAAAGCGGTTTACATGGGGTAGTAGAGCGTAACAAGATTGCTCATTTTCATCATCGACAACCATCCGGAAGCTGACAATATCATTAACAGATGAAAATGTAGTCATAGAAGTTTTTCTAGCCCGCGACATACGGCGTAATTTCTGCCAGGCCTGCCAATATCCATTGACCGTTAATTCCACACTGCCGTTAATTCCGGCTTTGGTCATAATTTGACCCAGTTGCTCCATCATTGGATTCAAGAAATTGATATCCAACCTTGGGTCATTATCCAGCATCGATTTCACGTAAGAAAATGTATCTGGATCAGCAAATGGGAACGCCATATCTTCCAGCCAACGCCGCCAGCGGTAGCAATTGAGAATGCCGGCTAATTTACCATAAGCACGAATTGCTTCCGTAGCCTTTAATCGCCGTTTGTGTTCTGGCATATGTTCCAGCGTGATAATATTATGGCTTTTATCCGCCAATTTAACCAAAAAAACCGCAGGATCACGAAATGAGGCGATTTTTCGTAAGGTTTCTAACTCGCGAGAACGACCATCGCGCGGATTGCTAATTTTGGTCACGCCATCCACGATGTAAGCGACTTCTTCTCCTAGTTTTCCCGGGAATTTTTCTTTGATTCTGTCCAGGCTTCCGCCTTGATCCTCCACACTGTCATGCAGCAGCCCAGCGATTGTCCAGGCATCATTTCCAACAAGACGGTCTAAAAATCCACCCACCCACGCGCAATGTGTATCGAAATAAGGTTCTCCACTTAAACGGTATTGCCCGGCATGTAATTCTTTCCCCCATCGATAAGCTTCAGCAATCACTTCATTCCGGGGGACAAAAACACCCGGATTAAATTCATCAGCGATGCTGGGGCGAATTTCTCGGACATAATTAACAGTTACCATTTAAATTCATCCTTAGGAGAACCAGAATTAACATCTCCAAACTTTAATTTTTTCCACCTTATAATTTTACCAAACTCAAACTGTTTCAATAAAAGATTTGTATATCAATAAACAGATTTCCTGGTATCCATTAGCGCTCAAAGAAAAACCAATCTGACCGCATCATGTATAATCATTATAAAATTCTATATCACCCAATCCAGGAAAACTGAAACCCATGAGTTTACGAAAAACAACGTTGTTGGCAATTTTAGCGACAACGATCGGATTAATCAGTGTAATTTTGTTAAGCCTCAGATCCATCCTGATACCATATTTTAAAAGCGAACAAAATCAAAATTTATATTTAGACCTGCAGCGTGGCGAAAGAGCCATTGCCAATGAATACATTCCATTAAACCAATTTGCTTATGATTGGACTTCCTGGGAAGATATTTCCGAATTCATTCAAGGATCAAACCCGGATTTTGAGCGGTATCATCTCCAATTTAGCCGTTTTCAGGAATCAAAAATTAATTTAATTCTTTTGTTTTCACCCCAAAAAGAACTTGTCTTTAGTAAATTTATTGATCTATCAAGTGGTAACGAATTGGACATACCCGAAAATTTAAGTGAAGTCATTGAAAGCGAATCCATTTTCCCCAGCCTTCCAGAGGATGTATTTCAAGGGCTTGTAAATATCCAGGGCGAACCCTTATTATTCGTCTCAAAACCGATTAAATCACCCAAATCCAGTTCTGATCTGATTGATGGTTATTTAATTGTCGGAAAAATATTATCCAGGCAAGAAATTAGCTCAATATCTACTTCTATTCATATTCCATTGCATATCATCCCCGCATCTGAAGGGCAATCCAGTGATGCCAGTCTCATATTGCAGGCTGTTTTACAAAACCCACCTTATTACACAACCGAAATAAACAACCAGGAAGTTGAAGGATATGCATTACTAAAGGATGCTTTTGACAAACCCGCCTTCTTAATTCAAATCGAGCAAACACCAACCATTTATAAAAACGGCACCTTATTAATTAATTCATTGATTTCTGCCTTGATCATGTCAGGTATTACCTTTAGCACACTTTTGTTTTTGCTCTTGGAAGGAAATGTTTTGGCCAGGTTGCGCGGATTAACTCAGGCTGTTACAAAAATTGGCACTAGCGGAGACATATCAAGCCGCTTGTTGGTGACGCGCAATGACGAACTATCTCATTTAGGCCAAACCATAAATGAGATGCTAAATGCATTGCAGCAATCGCAAAAAAATCTGGAAATCAGTGAAGAACGGTTCCGGACATTGGTTGAGTCAATGGATGATATTGTATTCACTGTGAATGCTGACCTTTCAGAGATTCAGGTTTTTGGGCAACCTGGTATTGAAGTGGATTGGCTAGAAAAACTGGTAAATACCAATTCAGGCACAGGGCATCTCTCATCTGAAACACAGCAAATCATTCAAAAACATCATGAAAATATCCATAACGCTCTCTCAGGTGAACATATCACTTTTGAATGGACCAGCCTTAATGGAGAAGAAACTGAAAATTATTCAACTTCATTGTCCCCAATCACTAATAAAACTGGGAACATCACCGGGGTTGTTGGTGTCGGTCGAAAAATTACCCAGTTAAAAAGATTGGAAGAAAATTTAAGACACCGTTTTACCGAACTTGAAGCGTTGTATGAAGTGTCAAAAGTCTTTTTAAGCCGGCTTGACCCAACCGCAACCTATACAGGAATCTGCCGGTTAGCCGTAGAATATTTTGATGTAGAAACCGCCTGGATAGCTGGTGTAAACCAGTACTCTTCTGGTTTATCACCTCTTGCCTGTTATGGATGCGAATCCGAAATATTAGACTCTCTTCCCCTTAGTTTTCAAAACGATCCTCCCAGGCATATTGCTGTAGAAGTGTTTAATCAAGGTGAATTCCAAATTTTCAATCAAAATAAATATACTTCAGCAGATTGGGAGAAAAAATATCGATCTGCAATATCATTTCCGCTTCAATATGGGGAATATTTATTAGGTGCATTAACCCTATATCAAACTGCTCCGGATTGGTTTAACGAGAATCGCATTCGATTATTGCAAGCCTTCGCAAATTTGGCCGGTATGGCACTCCAAAACACAAACCTTTTCCAACAAGTCTCTTCTGGTCGAGAAAGATTGCAGCAGCTGTCAAAACGGCTGGTCGAGGTGCAGGAAGAAGAAAGACGCAACATTGCTTTGGAGCTGCATGATGAAATCGGGCAAATTTTGACGGGTTTAAAATTTACCCTGGATATTGCCCAATCATTACCTCCAGAACAAGCCATCACTCGAATCACTCAGGCACTGGAAATTGTCAATCAACTAATCAGCCGCGTTCGAGAAATGTCTCTAAATCTCCGCCCATCCATGTTAGATGATCTTGGATTATTACCAACCATCATCTGGTTCCTGGATAATTACACCAAGCAGACCAATATTGAGGTCAATTTACAACATACCGATATTAAAGGCCGCCGTTTTCGCACGGATATCGAAACCACTGGTTTCAGGCTGGTACAAGAAGCACTTACCAATGTAGCTCGTCATGCTGGAGTAAAAAATGTGAATGTGCGATTATGGGTTGCTGGAAACATTCTAGGAATACAGATAGAAGATCAAGGCGCTGGTTTTGACGTTGATGAAGCCTTGACGAGCAGAAAGTCTCGTGGTTTGATTGGGATGCGGGAGCGGGTTGGAGTAATGGGTGGTATTCTTCAAATTGATGCTCAGCCTGGAGAAGGTTGCTGCCTGACCGCAGAAATTCCGTACGAAGGCTACATGGAAAGGAGAAGAAATGTCCGTATCCATCCTCTTGGCCGATGATCACCATATGGTCAGGCAAGGATTAAAAGCCCTGCTGGAAAGCCAGCCTGATTTCAAAGTTATCGGAGAGGCCAGTGACGGCTTACAGGCGGTTCAAATGGTAGAGCAGCTCCGACCGCAAGTAACCCTGGTGGATATTATGATGCCTGGGCTAAACGGTTTGGAGGTTACCCGGCAGATATCCAACCAGACCCGGGTACTGGTACTTTCCATGCACGCAAACGAAGCCTATGTATTGGAAGCATTATGGAATGGTGCATCGGGTTACGTATTAAAGGATTCAACTGCCAGTGAATTAATCCAGGCAGTCCGCACGGTTGCAGATGGAAGAAAGTTTCTCAGTTCGCCCCTATCCGAACGAGCCATTGAGTTTTATTCTCAAAGAGCCCAAGCATCTTCTAATGATCCATATGATACATTAACCACCCGCGAACGAGAGGTTTTTCAGCTTGTTGCTGAGGGTTTAACCACAAATGAAATCTCGAACAAGTTAACCATCAGCCCCCGGACGGTGGAGATCCACCGCTCAAACGTAATGCACAAACTGAATCTGCATTCACAAACTGATGTGGTCCGATTTGCAATTCGCAAGGGAATATTACCGCTGGACGAATAAATAATCAGCAATTTTCAGAAAATCATTTCTAAAAAACAGGGCGAGTTCCCTGTTTTTTATTTTTCTTGCCAATGAATAAAAAAAATACGGGATTTCCACAGATGAATTACGGGAATCCCCGTATAGGATTAGCCATCTTGAATTGGTATCCTAAATTCGCATGCAATGGTTGAATCAGTATGTTTACCTCGAGGTTCAGAATGGGAATCCCAAAAATTATGATCCGCAATCATAAACTTCAACAAAGAAGTAGAAATCAAGCACAGGGGTTGGTGGAATTTGCACTGGCCTTACCTGTGTTTTTATTATTAATATTAGGAGTGATCGAATTTGGCTGGTTGTTCTTTTCATATAGTGCAACCTATTCTGCCAGCCGTGAAGGTGCGCGTTATGGGGCATCTGTGGGTTTAAATCCTGCGGGTGTTGCTCATGAAAAAGACTGCGCCGGGATTCGCAGCGAGGCAGTCCGGGTTGGCAGCTTTGCGGGTGTGCAGCCCAGCCAGGTGGAAATCCGATACGATCACGGCCCCACTGATGCCCGCGCATGGGCAGATCTGCCGACTTGCGAGAGCAATCCACCCACTCAGTTAGGTGACCGGATATTAATTCGAATTTCTCTGAACTTCAACTCATTAATTGGTATCGTTCCTTCCTTCCCCATTGTTAATACTGCTTCCCGCACCATTATTAAGGAAGTTGCGCTGGATGGAAATTATCAAGCCCCGCCTCCTGTCATTTACACTCCTACCCAGCCGTTCACACCAACTGTCACCCTGACCCCCACGGAAACATTGACTCCCACCATTACGGAGACACCTACGATCACGGCCACAGCAACCGAAACTGGTACCCCAACAGCCACATCGACTGTAACCAGCACGCCAACTTTTGGTCCATCACCTACACCAACCCAGACAGCAACAGCGACCATGACGATGACACCAACGGTAACACGCACGCCAACCGTTACTCCCACCCCAACCGATGCACCGTGTACGGTCATCCAATGGTTCCCGGCAAAATGGGATAACCAAACGAGTAAATATTCTTTCGATATCAAAAATGACCGGTTTTCCGGTGTTACAGCCTATATCCGCCAAATCTCCATTCAATGGTCTGCCCCCGGCGGCAAACTGGAAACGTTAAAAAATGCCTGGTTTGGCAATTCAACCGTATGGGGACCCGGAAACATCCTTTCAGTAGCAGTTATCTCTGATTCAATTTTTGCGACAAATCAATGGAATTCAGGTGCTACGCTGTATTTCCAACCTGGTGAGCAAAAGACCTTTACGCTGCAATTCAGCGGGAAAATCGATATGCAAGCGACTGAGTTAATTATTCAGCTTGGCGATAACCCCTTGAATACATGCCCATTAGATATTCCCCCAGCGAAATAATGGACACACCCATGAAAAAAGTGATCAAAATCCTACTGCTTGCCCTTTTTGTCGTATCAATTTTGCAACCGTTTCAGCCTGCCTATGCTGCCCGTTTGTCTGCAGTAGATTTAACCGCTCCCAATGCTTTTGGTTATCAGGTTACTGAAAATACCAGCCCGACCTTAACTTCAATCAGCACTACCGGTACGCCAGTACAAATCTTATCTCTGGATGATGGGGTAATTCCTCTATCTATCGGATTTACGTTTCCATTTTTTGAGAATAGTTATTCGGATTTGTGGCTGAGTACCAATGGGTTTATCAGCTTTAGCGATCCAAATCAGAGTTATCCAGGTAATTCATCTCTCCCGACTTCATTCAAACCGAATAATATGATCGCAGCCTTTTGGGACGATCTGGATACGAAAGGAATTGATGATGCTGGCAAGGTTTATACCCAATTAATTGGCACAGCACCAAATCGCCAATACGTTATTGAATACTCTCAAATCACCAAATTAGGTCATCCGGATCCGCTAACATTTCAAATTGTCCTCAAAGAAAATGGCGACATAATCCTTAACTACTTATCGATGAGCGGCACCTTGAATGAAGCAACCATTGGGATTGAAGATTCGGATGGTGTTGACGGCTTTACCCTTCTTGATAATGAAGACGGCTTGAGCTCGCCGTATCAGTTAAGCATCGATCGTCCCGATAATGGAATCCGTGTTAAAGCCAGCCCAAGCTACCAGGGTGGTTTCTTCACCGACGGGCAGATTGATCTTCCACTTAAAATCACCAATACTGGAACGACATCTGAAAAGTTCAAATTACTAGCAGGCTTGTCAAATGGACCAGCTGAGTGGGCTGTTGATTTCTACAACGAGGCGAAAAGCCAGGCGATCACTGAAACACAAAATATTCTTCCAGGTTCTAGTGAAACAGTGTATGCGCGGGTGAGTACAAATGGTGCAGGATCAATCACTGACTATGCAAATATCACATTAACAGTCGAATCGAATTCAAATCCATCAATCCATCACATGGCAACCGCTCAGGTGACCATCCCGGCTCCTTTTGTACAGGTGTTTGTGGATGCAAACGAAGGCTTTGTTGAATATATCAACGCTACCTACCGGTCAACCAAGAAATTGTTTGATTATTACCCAGGAGCTAACCTAACCGTACAGCAAACCAACAATCAAGGGTGTGTGGCTGGCTGGGAAACTCTTCGGACGGAAAGCGGCAGCTTTATTGGAAACATTAAAACAAGCTATTTAGACCCCGCTTATTCTGCTCCCACCCCACCCAAAAGTATTCAAGATTACGGCCCTTCTACTTATACAACCAAAGATGTCAGCCCGGAATTTGCCGTGATAAACGACACGAATCTTGGTGTGGTATATGTTCATCTGCTGAGAAATACAACGACATACAAGAATATCACCAATATTCATTTTGCCCGCTTGAGTCAAACGGGTGAGACAATCGGTGATCCAACGGAAATTACAACCAACACAGAAGAGATGAATGATTATGAATCCAGTCTGCCCTCAGTTGCAGCGACAAGCAGTAAATTTATGGCAGCCTGGCAGCAATTGGACGGCGAAGGCAACCGGGATATTGAATTAGCCATCCTCAATTCAACTGGTGCAGTTGAAGCTCAATTAACGCTGTTTGATAGTACCTCACCTTCCACAAGTTATTCAGACCCTTCTTTGCTGGCATTACCGAACGATCAAATATTGATCACGTATTTTGTGTATGACGCCGGTACAGATGCTTCTCAATTAAGATATGCCGTTTTGACCGAATCCGGCAGTATTGAGCACGGGCCTTTCTTTGTAAGTAACACAGATGGAGGCGGTGCAGATGCGGCGTTATTTAATGACAATAATAATGTCCTGATCGCCTGGAACAATGATATTAACAAACTTACGTCTTATCTTGTGATTGACACCAACGGACAAATTGTCCATGATGCAGCCAATCTCGATGCTCCAGACTACCGCGAAATGGAAGATGTTTCCGTCACCTGGGGCCCCAATGGAACTGCAATATTAACCTGGCGAGATTCCTGGTACACCAATTTGTATTATGCGGTTGTCGACTCCTTGGGATATGTATTAACCCCAGCGCAGATATTCAAAACAGCTTCAGACCCCAACAGTCCCAACATATTTTCCAGTGCATTAGGCGGCGGCATCGCCCCCCTCCCAGAGAACATTTATTGGGATGTCTTTTTACCCACCGTACGAAGATAACCTTAACGAAGGATGAAAGTATGAAACCAACAGCAAATATCCAAAAATCAGAAAAAGGACAAAGCCTGGTTGAATTGGCTGTATCCTTACTTATTTTGGTCATCTTATTAGCCGGTGTGGTTGATATTGGCAGTTTATTCTTCGAGTATTTGGCGTTACGCGACTCCGCGCAAGAGGGTGCTGCGTTCATCGCAATCTACCCCGATTCATGTAACCAGGCAATCGAACGGGTAAAAGCCAATCTGAACAACGTTAATCCCGCCAACCTGAATGTTGAAGTATTGGTGAATGGGAAAGCCTGCCACACTGCATCGGCCTCCGATGCCTGTGTATCCAAAGAAGCAAAGATTATTGTTACTGAAAATAACATCCCGATTACCATGCCATTAATTGGTGCTGCCATAGGGACGCAAGACATAACCCTCAAAGCGACCATTACAGACACCATTATTCGTCCAGTTTGTCCATAATCCTGCCTTGAATATCAAGAAAGTACTGAAAGAAGAGGTCACCATGAACAGTCCTCAAAAATCCGAAAAAGGTCAAATTCTCGTTATTTTCGTCGTAGCACTGGTAGCCCTTTTAGCGCTCACCGCATTAGCCATCGATGGTGGTATGGTATACGCAGACCGCCGTTTCAATCAAAGCGCATCCGATGCAGCTTCGTTAGCAGGTGGTGGTACTGCGGCACAGTCCCTTGAATCATCCAACATTGATTACAATGCCTTCACGTGCACCAAAAATGGAGTCACTTCGGCGATGAATATCGCAGAAACATCTGCAATTACCCGAGCTTCCTCCAATCAATTCGCCGATCTAGACGATGATTTGAGCGACAACCATGGTGTGGAAGTCACTTGTGTCAATGATGAAGCTCACTTCGATAAACATATCGACACGCGCACGGTGATTACATCCACCGTGCAAACCGCCTTTGCACAAATGTTTTTCTCTGGTCCAATGAAGAACACCGTTGAATCTGTTGTTCGCATTCGTCCACGCATAAAACTGGCCTTTGGCTATGCAATTGCCTCACTCAGCGAGGATTGCGGCACCAATGATGGTGGTGTCACATTTAGCGGCAGCAATACAGTTCATATTGAAGGCGGTGGTGTATTTTCTAACTCTTGCTTGAACGCGAATGGTACAAAGTTGGTGGTGAATGTTGACGGAGGCCAGGGAATTGATTACGTAACCTCTTATTCACAGAGTGGCAATCCAACACTGAATCCCCCCCCAACAAAAATTGCCAGTAAAATGCCGATTTTACCCGATCCCAATCCTGTCTGCGGCAATGGCACAGTCAAAAGCCATTCTGGTGATGGCAACATTGGTCCGGGAAATTATTCGCAAATAAAACTCACCAATGGGACGTTGACCTTAAGTCCGGGGCTGTATTGTTTGACCGGTGACGTTGAAATTACAGGTGGCAATTTTAATGCAGTTGGTGTAACGTTTTACATGAAGAAAGACGGAAACAAAAACACCACATTAAGCATCAATGGTAACGCAACCGCAAATATGCGTTCTGCAGATTCAAATACAGCGACCGATGGTGCCATCCCCGGAATTCTCGTGTATATGGATCGTGCAAATGAAGGCAACATTTCACTGGAAGGCACATCCACCTCATCTTTCTATGGTGCTATTTACGGCCCATCTGCAGAAATTAATGTAGGGGGTAACTCTGGTGTAAACCCGACTTACAGTACGCAATTGGTTGGCAAAGTGGTTAAAGTTCATGGTAACGCCGCAATCGATATCCGCTTTAACAGCTTTGAACCATACACCACTCCCCCCTTCCTGGATCTAATCAAATAATCGTTCGCGATAGAAATCTTAAACCCCGCAGAATGAACCCTGCGGGGTTTTAATTCCATCTGATGATATAATGAGAGCCACCGAAGGGAGTCGAACCCTTGACCCGCCGCTTACGAAGCGGCTGCTCTGCCTACTGAGCTACGGTGGCGCGGGCAAAATTATACAGCACCCCGCAAGAAAAGACAAGTATTTTGGAATAATTTCATGAACATCGCCATGCTTTCGTACCACACCTGTCCATTGGCAACCCTGGGAGGGAAAGACACCGGGGGGATGAATGTTTATGTCAATGAACTGACGCGCCATTTGGGTATGCAAGGGATCCATGTGGACATTTTTACTCGCTCTCAGGATGAGCATGTTCCACACGTTTTACATAATCTTGGATATGGCAACCGTGTTGTTCACATACCTTCAGGCCCAGAAGTGCCGCTTCCCAAAAAGGAACTTGCCAGTTATATTCCTGATTTTGTAAGCGGCATCAAACATTTCGCGCAGGAAAAAGAGATTCATTACGACTTGATCCATAGTCATTATTGGATGTCTGGTGTCGCTGCCCAACAATTAAAGCTGGATTGGAATGTTCCTGTCGTGCATATGTACCACACCTTGGTTCTGATGAAAAACCGGATTGCACGCAGTCCGGAAGAAAAAGAGGGTGATTACCGGTTGGATGGTGAAAAATCGATTCTGCGCACAGCCGATCGAATTATTGCCGCAACTGTGGCAGAAAAATCGCAACTTGAATTTTTATATCACGCTGACACAAAAAAACTTCGCATCATCCCGCCAGGGGTTGATACCAGCCGTTTTTATCCAATCCCCAAAGATGAAGCAAAAGCAGTAATCGGTATTCCACCCAAAGATCGCATGATATTGTTTGTTGGCAGAATCGAGCCGCTAAAAGGGATCGACACGTTGATCCGTGCCTTAGCGATTATGAAACAAAATCAGACCCTTGCCTGCTGTCCTCATTATTTGGTCATTATTGGTGGAGACCCAGAGGAGAGCCAGCAATCCATCAGTGTAGAGATGGACCGTTTAAAAAAACTAACAGAAGAATTGGGTTTAAAGGACCTGGTCTTGTTTTTAGGTAAACGCAGCCAAGATTCATTGCCGTATTATTATTCTTCGGCTGATGTAGTGGTCGTTCCCTCTCATTATGAATCATTCGGAATGGTTGCGCTGGAAGCAATGGCCTGCGGC
>JAJUJY010000267.1 GCA_029265085.1 Chloroflexota bacterium | reverse complement strand
TGTTGCCTCTCAGGTGGGGGGATTAGCATTTTTGGTTCAAGACGGCATCACTGGCTATGTGATTCCGAATGGTGAGCCCGATCAACTTGCAGAACGTTTGATTGATTTATTAATTTCACCCGAATTAAGGGCAAAATTAGGGAACCAATCCGCTCAAACTGCTCTTTCCTATTCCTGGGACACGATCGCTGCCCAAATGATTGGTGTTTATAAAGACTTGATCCATAAGGTTCCGTCATTTCCACCGCCAGAGACAATTGATCATCCCATATAAAATGTTTCAATAATTTCCTGGGAACCGAAATTCTGGAGATTATTGTTTACCTTTGTGTGTCTTGATAACATCTCCCCTTTGGATGATTTTGCGTCCATATTTTGCTTTAAGTTCATCCATGGCCTCAAGCAGCCGTCTTTCACGATCAGTTGGGGTTTCCCATAAACTTAATTGTCGAATTTCCTCTTGCAAGCCGCTCACGCCAACACCAATCAGCCGCACCGGCCTTTTTTCTTGCTGCCAGAGTTCATCGAATAAATGCTGAGCTGATGTAAAGAGTTCACGATCATTGCTGGTAGGCTGGTTTAAGGTGGTTTGCCTTGTCTGCGTTGAAAAATCAGGCCACCTTACTTTTATCCGGATCGTTGCCCCAACCAGATTGTCTTTTCGAAGCCGGTATCCCACCTTTTCAGACAATTCTCGCAGCCAACGATGAATTAATTCGATGTCTCGGATATCCTTTTCAAAAGTTATTTCTTGACTGATAGATTTAACCTCATGTTCTGTTGAAATTGGACTTGAATCAATGCCAAGTGCATGGTGGTGCAGCTCCGGTCCATAACGACCAAACAATTTCACCATTGCGTCCATTGGTTCAGCGGCTAATTGTCCAATTGTATGAATACCGATGTCGGCTAAAACTTTGGCGGTTTTTGGGCCAATTCCCCACATTGCTCGAACGGGTAATGGAGCTAAAAACTCTGCTTCCTTACCTGGTTCCACTTCCAAAATGGAGCGTGGAGGAGAGCCTTTTCGATGAGCAGCCTTTCCTACATCTGTAGCAATTTTTGCCACGAGCTTGTTGGTTGCGATCCCCAACGAACAAGGCAAGTGAAGTTCTTCTTGTATTCTGCTCTGAATTTCTTTTCCAATCTCCACCGCCGGTTTTTGAATATCGGTGACATCTAAAAACGCTTCATCAATCGATATTTGCTCGATCAATCCGGAATAACGGCCCAAAATTTCCATCACTTTATGGGAAGCTTCAGAATATGCATTGTGATTGCCAGGGATAATGATTAAATTTGGACAGATTCGGATTGCCTTAGCCATTGGCATGGCCGAACTGATCCCAAACATTCTGGCTGCATAGGAACAAGATGAAACAACACCTCTAGCTTCTGGGCGACCTCCCACAGCAAAAGGCTTACCAACCAGTTCTGGACGGAGATTTTCTTCTACTGCACAAAAAAAAGCATCCAGATCAAGATGAATGATCTTTCTTGTGGGCATGCTTACTCCACCTGCAGGAATAATCTATCTTGATTGAAAAAAGTTATCATTGTGTTCCACATGTTTGGGGACACAGAGTGAATATCAATTTTTAGGAATGAACTATTCCTCAGGGTTATCCAGACGAAGCCCGTAGCCGCGTACAGTGATCAAATAAGCGTGATTAGGATCTAATAAGGCCAATCGATCTCTCAAACGCCTCACAAGGGCATCCAGTGCCTGATCAGAGACCCCCAGCGCCTCGTCATCGCCCCAAACCGTGCTGATTAATTCCTGACGTGAAACAACCCGATCTGGTTGATTTGAGAGGGCTTCCAGCAGGCGAAATTGAGGTACGGACAAAGGTGGCAAAACTTCTTGATCACCAATCCAGACACGTCTGGAAAGTTTGTCCAGGAATAATTTCCGCACAACCTGCTTGTTAGCGTCGTGCAGCAATTCTGTTTCAGGCGTGCCCGATCCTAATGGTACAGTCGCATCTGAACTTAGATATGAAAAACTTTGTACCAGAGCAATTTGAATATGGTCCCCATCCTGAAGGATAACAGGCAGGTCAGTTTTTTCGCCATTCCGATATGTCCCATTTTTACTGGCCAAATCTTCTAACACTACACCATTATTCGTAGGCGTAATGCGCGCATGGTAACGTGATACCTGCCGGTCAGGAATGATAATATCACAATCATTTTCTCTTCCAATGATGATTTCACGTTCAATGCTCCAGCGTTGTCCATTCAATGGACCTGCCTGGCCAATAAAAATTGGAAAATCAGAGCTTTTTTGCTCCATGCTCCCCTCCTGCAATACCAGAAAATACCGTGCTATCGCCTACCTGTAAGGTATAATATATCAGAGAATATACTTTAATGGTATCCGGAATGTCTTATATTCTCACGGTACAAACGCCGAAATTCAGTACCGCTATATATAAGTCGCAAAGTGATTGTGAAAGAAAAATAGATGCCAGTACCCCTTAAAGCTGGGGATGTATTGCGCGGCCGCTACCGGGTGAAACGGATTATTGGTCAGGGTGGAATGGGTAGTATCTACCTGGCTGACGATCTTCGCCTTGACGGTCGCCAATGCGCCCTCAAAGAAGTTGAACATGATCGCACCCTTCCACCGGATATGGTGCGAGAAGCCCGTGAACAATTTCAACGCGAGGCAACCGTATTGGCACGCCTGGATCACCCCAACCTGCCCAAGGTTTCTGACTATTTCTCTGTTGGTCCACGCGACTACCTGGTGATGGATTATGTTCCAGGAAAAGACCTGCGCACTTTAATGCTGGAAGCCAAACAGGCAAATGAATTTATTCCCGAAACAGAAATCCTCAGTTGGGCAAACCAATTAGCTAATGCATTAACGTACTTGCACACCCAAAATCCCTCGATTTTGCATAGAGACATCAAGCCGTCAAATCTCAAAGTAACCCCCAATGGATTACTGAAATTAGTGGATTTCGGCCTGGTTAAATTACTTTCGCCTGGTGAAATTACCATTACGATTCTACAAGGTCAGGGAACTGCACTATATACACCTTTAGAACAATATGGCGGCGACAGCGGCCACACCGATGTTCGTAGTGATATTTATGCCTTCTCAGCTACTTTATACCACCTGTTAACCAATACTGCCCCTTCTGACGCACGAGAAAGGTTTCTAAATCCTGAGCGCTTGATTCCGCCCAGGCAAATTAACCCAGATGTCTCACCTCGCACGGAACGGGCAATTTTGTGGGGTATGGGTTTACATCCTGATGACCGCCCAGCGACCGTGGAAGAGTTTCGCCAAAGCCTGGTTGGCGACAGACCAACACTACCTCGTGAAATATTCAAATCGTCCTCTCCGTGGAGCACATTACGATTCCCATTAGAAAGAACTTTTTTCTATATTTCAATTGGTCTAACAATCCTCAGTTTCCTGGTAACAATTATTCGCTAAACCCATTATTTTTGAGGGTTCTTTACCCCTAATTTCAGCCTTAAATGCCAGACATAGCCAATTCCCCAACCGCTAAGCACCCCAAACAAGGTTGCTAACATAACTCCAGGTGTTCCCGCCAAAATAAACCAGGATGTTGTTTGACTGGGAATTAATGATAAATAAAGAAATGCAAACATCCCGCCTACGACAGCTAGTAAGCCCCAACGAACACCCCACCGGAAGGAGACTCGCAATCTTCCGATCCATAAAATTCCAAACCCCAACCCCCAAATCATAATAGTTGATATAAACCAATCGCCAAATCCAGGCTTGGTATTATCAAGGTCAATGTTTTGAGGTGTGGCCATAACTGTAGGGGTGATTGTCGGGGTGGGTTCAACAGTTTCGGTCACTGGCAAGGTAGGGACAATTGCAGTGATTGCGGCTTCTTGACCGTTTTCCACACTCAGGCGGAGGATTTGAGAAGTCACCGCCAGGTCGGCCTCAACGCGGATATCCAGGTTTGTTGGGCTATTAATCCGGTAGCTTGCCTTAGCT
>JAJUJY010000223.1 GCA_029265085.1 Chloroflexota bacterium | reverse complement strand
CCACTGTAATCATATCGTCTCCATAACTTCTAAGCTGCTACAGCCTTACGTGCAGCTTCTAAAACTTCTGCGTAATTCGGTTCGTCCCCGTTGGTTGGCATATATGCTGCATAGGTGACTCGGTCATTTTTATCAACGACAAAAACAGCCCGCCTGAGCATACGCACTTCTTTCATCAGGCAGCCATATTTTTTCCCGAAGTCAACCTCAAGATGATCTGAGACAACTTTAACCTGATCAATTTCAGCAGCACCGCACCATTTCTTTTGTGTGATTGGCAAATCTGTGCTAATGACAATTATTGAGATTTCTTTGCTCAGGTTTGCGGCCTCTTGGTTAAACCGGCGAGTTTCACGGTCGCAAACTGAAGTGTCTAATGAGGGGACCGCAGCGATAATGCGCACCTGACCTTTGGTGGACGCTAAGATTGAGTTGACAGACCAATCTTGTCCTTGAGCAAAAAAATCTGGCGCAGTATCACCCAGTTTGATATCCTCCCCCAAAACGGTTGTATCAATACCAGCAAATTTGATTAGCCCATAGCGTTCAACCATTTTTTGTCTCCTCCTATGATAAAAAAGAGCGCCCCTGGTGAGACTCGAACTCACAGCCAACGGATTAGAAGTCCGGTGCTCTATCCATTGAGCTACAGGGGCTTATTATTAATGAGCATTTATGTTTACCATTTACGCATAAATCAATAAAATTCTACCACGATTTATCCATAAATTTGTTTGTTTTCTTATTTTGTATAACTAAATGCTCATTTTAACAAATTTATTCATTTGGCGAAGGACGAATTCCTTTATACACTTGAGGGCCAGCCAACGTTTTTAAGATTGTGTCGGCGTTTTTGTTTATTAATTTTGATAATTCTAATGGAGTTGTTGGTCTATTGCCATTGCTTAGAAAAATGCGAAAAACTGCATTTACCAAAGTCGTACTGTCATTTAAGAAGCCTGGTTGTTTGGCGCAATGCATGATTAATGTGTGCTGCAAACCATCAACCCGTTTGATTTCTGCTGTTTCTGGATCAACCCAATCAATCCAGTAATCATCCGAGTAATTTTCATACAAAGCTTTATGTTCTGGGCACATATATTCAACCAAATATACCCGCCAGTTTTGATCATGAGATTTCCACCATTCAAAATCAATTTCAAAAGGGGTATAAATAGTAGGTTTTACAAGGCTAAACCTTATTCCATCATTCATATGGTGAGTCCTCCTGTTGAACATCTTTCAGCCGGAAGTATAAGTCACCTAAATGCGTAACTTGTGGATTATTGGCCAGGACACCTAAAATTGTGCCTGGCGGGCAGCGCCTGATAAGGTTTACAGTAGCATACAATTCTTGAGCGTGAGCATGACCTTGTGGGTTTAATTTTATCAGCTCGCGCAAAGAATTCATTACAATTTTTTCAACTGGAACTCTGGAACGCGCACCTGTTTCCCAAATTTTGTCTAGTGCATTTACGTCAGAGATTGCAATCACCATTCGCTCATCAATCTCATTAGAGATTTGTTGTTTTAGTAACGAAAAAACCAGTCCACCATCAGCTCCCATTAGAACCGTGCGGATCCATTCTTTTGTGGGCCGTTTTTTGTAGGCTTGTAAAATTACTTCACCTGCTTTTTTGCCTTGTTGAATCTGAAAAAGGCTGCCAGGGATGATATCTTTTTCTATGTACCATTCGCGCAGACCATATACGTAACGATACGGTCGTACAACCCAACCCGGGTAGGTTTTTCCGGTTTCCCCGTCAATAAAAGTGAATTTTACACGAGGAGCTTCGTAGGCAGTTGGGAATAATTTGGCCAATTGGTTTGATAAGGGGATCGTGCCAGCGCGCCAATGGGGATAAATTAAACTTACCGTAATTTCGCTACGATCCGATTCTTTCTCTTCTTCTGGTTCAAGCTCATCATAAACAAGCTTGTATAGATCTTTTAACGAGCTGCTAATTGATGACAAATCGATATTAGCTGGTTGATAGCGCAGATATACCGGTGGTTGTCGAACTTCATCAGGTTCTAAGCGGTTTAAGAACCATAAAGTTTCACCTGATGGCCCAACCTCGTCGAACCGTTCATCTTCTTGTAAAGCAAGGTTAAGAGAGAATTCAGTTAATTTTGAATTTACATCGGTTGGAAGATCAATTTGTTCAATTAGATCGGCGGTTTTTAATGGACCACCACCTTCCATTTCCAAAACAGCCTCAGCAAGATTGAGGTGCCCGATATTCACATCCACGAGAAGTGAACGCGGGAACCAATAACCTGCAATTCGCACCAGATCTGAAGATGCTTCCAGGACTTCAACCAGCTTTTTCGCTATCAGTTTCCCATAATTCCCTTGAACAAAAATCTTGTCCATTGCGGGATCTAAGATTGTCTCAGGAGATATTTGGATATTGAGCGTGTGTTCATTTAGCCCTGCAGCAAATTCCCGAATTGAGCCATCATCCATTTTCACTTGAATGACATCAAACGAGTGAATATCTGGGTTGTTCCCTGAGCGAATGCCAACCACATTGCCAACTTGCCAATCAAGTGCCGGAAAACTCACTTTTTGTTCTAAACCATAATGATTTTTAGGGAGGTATACATTTCCCCCTTCACCATATTGTTTCGATATTCTTTCAGTTTCTTGACGAATTCTTTCCTGGATTAAGACATTTACAATGTCATTTGTGGTTAATGGGGTTTCAATTTCAAGCAGGTGATTATAAATAAATTCTAAATCTTCATCGGTGATCTCAAAATTGCCCCAGTAATTGTCTTGTTTGGTAAATTGGGATATTGCCATGTTCCTACGTCTCTCTTAACTTTTTCCGAGCTTACCGGTAGTAATCAACCGGATGAATAACAATCTAATTATACCTTATCCTGTGAAATGTCGATTTATTCACAATCAAGGAAATACAGTTTCCAGCCAGGTCAGTGGCTGTACCTGGACTCCGTTTACCCATACTTCCCAATGAAGATGCGGTCCAGAGGCACGTCCTGTTCCACCAATTTCACCAATTAATTGTCCAGCCTCTACACGATTTCCTACCTGTACCAGAGATTTGCTTTGGTGCCAGATGCCGCTGTATATTCCCCATCCGTGATCAATTATGGTTGCATTTCCTCTTACGGTTAAAGGACCAGAAAATACAACAACACCTGCTGCAGGAGAATAAATGTTTAAATTTGCACAAACCCCGTAATCAATGCCTGTATGGAAAAAGGAAACCGGGCCATTGTTATAGGATCGTCTATTACCAAAAAGTGAAAATGTACAGGCAGGTTCATCTACTGGTTGTTTAAAAACCCCCGTCCAATAACGTTCTGGCGTAATATTTTTTATGATATTCTGGATGATTTCTTCTTCTGGGGCAGTGACAGTTGGATCTATGGTAACTGGATCAACCGAGATGGTTGGGTCTGTTGGAAAATACCCTGGCTCAAGCAAAATGGGCTGCTCAAATGAAAAAGTACTGTTGTCTGAAGAGAATCCTTGCAGCGAAAATTCAACAAGACCAATTTTTGCCATTGCATGAATGCCCTGTAGTGCAACGTATTCATTTTCACCGATCGGCTGAAACGCTAAATTTTTCCCGTTTAGGGTACCAGTGAGATCAAACGGTTTTATAGTTTTGATTTTAATTTCTGTGGTTTGACCTTGAACTAACGGCAAAGGTGATACTGAAATTTCGGCTACCATTGGTGATATTAATGCTTCGCTTGCCACTGTATTGGCTTTGTTTGACAAGAACAACTTTCCAGGAATAAGCTGCGATGGCGATTTTAGATAGTTTTGCAGCGTGATTTCCCAGGGATTAATTTGATCCTTGATCGCTAATTCTAGATTGGATTGCCCGGGTTGGACATTGATTACAGTGGAAAGCGGTGTTTCTTCTTCATTAATTGGAATAATCAACGAAGAACCAACATATATTTCATTGGGACTTGTAATCCGGTTGAGTTTCACAACCAAATCCAAAGGAACCTGGTATTTTCGTGCTGCGGTGTCTAATGTCATTCCTAAAGGAACGGCAGCAGTTGTGATTACTCCTTGGACGCCATTTAAGCCAGGGATTTTTAACCGGTCACCAGCGCTTAAAAAATCCGGATTCTGAATCTGGTTGATATCTATTAAATCAATCGATGAAACATTGAATCGAATTGCGATGGTGTTAATGGTATCACCGGGTTGGACTATGTAAACAGGTAGATCAGTTGATTCCTGGGCATGAACAGGCTGAAACATCATTGCCAGTAAAAAGAATAATAAGGTGACGGAAAGAGACTTGTTAAGCATTCTCAATCTTTACTATATCTCCAACTTCAAAATCGTTTAAACGATCTGGATGGGTTTCTAAAATAAAACGGGCTGGCTCTTTTGGCGCATAATAAGGACGCCAGGTTTTGGCTAGGGATTTATCAACCACGACCAAATTATTATTTACCCAAATGGTTGCAATATTGAAATTCATAAAAAACATATGAATTGATGCGTTGACCAATGAGTCTTTTGGCTCGACCAATAGGATTCCTTCAAAATTCCCAATATTTTTTTGCAGCATCAACCCACGAAACTTGCTCCAAAAGGAGTCGCAATATTTCGCGTAAATTAGCTGTTGATTTCTGCTTGTGTTGATTACTTTAACGAATTGCATCTATTGGTATAAATGATTTTAAAATTAGGCTGATGGGAAAATCCCAAGAATATTTTCTACACTTTCGAGCAGTTCTTGTGGACGAAATGGTTTGCAAATATAATCATCAACCTTGGCAATATGCAATCCTAATACACGATCGATGGATTGGGCTTTTGCGGTAATTACGATGACCGGTATATTTTTTGTATTCTCGTGTGATTTTAATTGTTGATAAACTTCCCATCCATCAATATCAGGCATCATTAAATCTAGTAAAATAAGATCTGGTAATTCGTTGTGGATTAGTTCAAGCCCTTTTCTTCCGCCTTGAGCTCCCTTCACTTGAAAACCACGGCGACTTAAGATCATAGAAACCAGGTCAATCATTTCCTGGTCGTCTTCGATATAAATGATTTTTCGAAGTTGGTTTGAATCCATAAATATCTCCTGAATAAACCAAAATTAAGTTTACCACACCACCGATAGAAAGCAACTAAAATGACTCTAAAGATTACGACCTGGAATGTAAATGGTTTGCGAGCGATCATAAACAAAGGTTTTCGCGAATGGGTGCTCACTCAAAAAATGGATGTTTTGTGTTTGCAGGAAATTAAAGCCCGTCCAGAGCAGGTACCAGACGACCAACGCGAATTTTTAAATTATTATAGTTATTGGAACCCTGCCCAACGGCCAGGATATAGCGGTGTGGCCAGTTACACGGTGAATCTGCCGGTTGAGGTGCATTACGGCCTTTCTGATGAACGATTTGATGATGAAGGTCGGGTTATCCGGCTAAAGTTTGAAGGTTTTTATTTATATAATATATACTTCCCAAACGGACAGCGCGGCAAAGAGCGGGTGGATTACAAACTCGATTTTTATGCAAAATTGCTTGAAATTTGTGATCACCATCATCGTAATGGCGAACAAGTAATCATCACTGGAGATTTTAATACGGCTCATGAGGAGATCGATCTAGCAAATCCAAAGGAAAATGCCCAAACATCTGGGTTTATGCCGGAAGAACGAGAATGGGTAAGCAAATATTTAGAACATGGATTTGTTGACGCCTACCGAAAGCTTTATCCAGACCGAGTGCAATACACATGGTGGACATACCGGGTTAATGCACGGGTAAGAAATATTGGCTGGCGGCTTGATTATTATTTGGTGTCCGAACCGTTAATGTCTAGAGTACAAGATGTTATAATACACGACGAGGTGAATGGTTCTGATCATTGCCCGGTTAGTTTATTGCTGGAAAATTCGCATAGCCAATAATAGTTCTGGGTGCACCACCCTTGCCTCTTTTCAAAGATTTAGCTATACTCACTCATGAGGAGATTT
>JAJUJY010000131.1 GCA_029265085.1 Chloroflexota bacterium | reverse complement strand
ATCAGCAGGCTTACTCCACGCTGGCAGTCTTGTATCTGACTATGACCATTATTCTTTCGTTTGGGGTGAAATTTCTAGAAAAAAGGGTTCGGCAAAATGAGCGCAATTAATGACATGATTGTATTGAGAAATCTCTATAAAAGCTTTGGCGCAGTTCAGGCGCTTAACGGAGTCAGTCTGACCATCCGAAAAGGACAGGTTGTTGTAATTATTGGTCCGAGTGGGTCGGGAAAATCTACTTTGCTGCGCTGTATTAATCACCTGGAAGTGGAAGACGATGGCGAGGTATGGGTGGATGGACAGAAGTTAAATGGCAGCCAACGCCAGTTGAATGCGGTCCGATCCGAAATTGGCATGGTTTTCCAGCAGTTTAATCTCTATCCGCATTTAACCGTTTTAGAAAATATTACACTTGCCCAACAGGTTGTCCGGAAAATTTCAAAAGCGGAAGCAATTGATGTGGCAAAACAAAAATTGGAGCGAGTGGGAATTATTGATAAGGCTGCTGCGTACCCAGGCCAGCTTTCGGGCGGACAGCAGCAGCGGGTTGCAATAGCACGCGCGCTGGCGATGAATCCAAAAATCATGTTGTTTGATGAGCCAACCAGTGCACTTGATCCCGAGATGATTAAAGAGGTCCTCGATGTGATGTTGGATCTGGCAAAAGATGGGATCACGATGGTAGTTGTGACGCATGAAATGGGATTTGCCCGTGCTGCTGCCGATGAGGTGATCTTTATGGATCATGGTGAAATTATCGAGCGCGGTTCACCTTCTGCTTTCTTTAATAACCCAACGCAAGAGCGAACCCGTCAGTTCCTTTCGCAAATATTGACCAAATAGACTAAAAATGTTGACATTTTTAAATTTCGATTTACAATTTTTTTATAGCCTGTAATTGGGACAGTGTCCCGTTGAGAGGGACAAAGGAGAGATGACCTGCAATGTTTCCGGAGCGCGTACAGGCACTGGATCGGATTATCGCTATTCTGGACTGTTTTTCTGTCGATGCACCCAGTTTGGGTGTGCGAGAAGTAGCCCGAATGATCCATTTATCCCCCAGCACAACCGGCCGGTTGATGCAAGGTTTGCGTGAGGCGGGTTTGTTGACTCAGGATGCACGAACTTCCTTGTATTCAATTGGGCCGAGGGTGTTAACCTGGGCAGGAGTTTACTCGGCCAGCCTGGATGTTCGGACGATTGCGCTACCTCGTCTGCAAAGCTTGCACCGGGAGACACAGGAAACGATCAGCCTGTACATCCTGGATGGAAGTGAACGGATTTGTGTTGAACGTCTGGAAAGTACACAAAATGTTCGTTATGTAGCGCGTTTAGGCCGCCGCCTGCCTTTGTTTGCCGGATCCGCTGGAAAACTATTGTTGGCATTTTTGCCATATCATCGCCAGGAAGATATTTTGAATGGTGTAGAAATCAAACAATTAACTCCAGCGACAATTACCAACCGGGAAAAGCTGTATGCCGAATTGCAGGCAATCTGCAGGCAAGGGTACTCCATCAGCCATGGGGAATGGATCCAGGAAGCTTCTGGTGTGGCTGCACCGATCTTTGACCTGGAGAAGCAGGTTGTAGCAGCCATTACCATTTCTGGGCCAACTCAACGATTTAAAGACGATACGATTTCGCAATATATCACGAAAGTTGTACAGGTTGCTGGAGAAATTTCCCGTGATATGGGCTATCAAGGAGGACGATTTAATTCCATTGAGAACAAACCGATACGGCAAATTGAAGAAATTTCTATTTAGTCCAGGCATTATCAAAAAGCCTTAGGTACCTTGGGTAAAAGTGTCCGAAAATTATTTCAGGAAATAGGTGAGGACGATGAGCAAATCAATGAAAACAAAAATCGGTGCGAATCTGCCCAGAATGCGCGAGCGGATTGAACGGTTAAAACGTGAATTTGGAAATTTTCGCGTGGGTGAGGTGACCGTTGACCAGATTTACAGCGGAATTCGTGGTGTGCAAATCTCGGTCAGTGATATTTCTTACGTAGATCCTGCTGAAGGGATCCGTTTGCGAGGGTATACCATTCAGGAAACGCTCGATCAACTCCCAAAATTACCAGGTACAAAAATCCCCATGGCAGGCGGGTTGTATTTTTTGCTGATGGTTGATGAAATGCCTTCTTATGAAGAGGCCGTAGAAGTAGAAGATGAATGGCGGGAACGCAATAAAATTCCAGGGTATGTATTTGATGTAATTAATGCAATGCCATTAGAAACCCACCCAATGACCATGTTTTCCCAGGCTATTTTGGCACTTCAAGCCGATTCAATTTTTGCAAAGCGGTACTATGAAGGAATTTCCAAGCCGGCGTATTGGGGGTATTTTCTGGAGGATTCATTAAATCTGACAGCAAAGCTGCCCGGGATTGCTGCTTATATTTATAATCGCAAATATCGTCAAAGCGAAATCATTGAACCGAATCCGAATCTGGATTGGAGCGCTAATTTTGCTCATATGATTGGGCGTGGTGGTGATGCGGAATTAATGGAAATGCTGCGTTTGTATTTTGTGATCCACTCCGATCACGAAGGGGCGAATGTCAGTGCGCATGCTTCCCACCTGGTTTGTTCAGCTCTGTCAGATATCTATCTCTCTTGCTCTGCCGGTATGAATGGTCTGGCCGGACCGCTGCATGGTTTAGCCAACCAGGAGTGCTTGCGTTGGCTGATTGGTGTGAGGGATTATTTTGGCGGCATTCCTCCTCGTGAGGCATTGGAAGATTATATTGTTAAGCAATTAAAAGAAGGAAGAACTATTCCCGGCTATGGGCATGCTGTTTTACGGACAACAGATCCTCGTTTTTCAGCCCAATTAAAATTTGCTGAACAATATGCGCCAGATGATGAATTGATCCGGTTGGTTAAACTAGTATACAGTGTTGTTCCTGACCTGTTGCAATCGCTTGGAAAGGTGAAAAATCCGTGGCCGAATGTGGATGCGATTAACGGGGCAATGCTGCACCATTATGGGATTACCCAACATGATTTTTATACGGTTCTGTTTGGTGTCAGCCGTATTTTAGGTTTGACTTCTCATGCTGTATGGGCGCGCGGGTTATACAAACCGATTGAACGTCCAAAATCACTGACGACAAAGATGTTGGAAGAAATGTTTATCGAAGCAGGAATGCAACCAGAACTGACTTTGAATGTGAATAATCCACCCCTTAAAGAATAAGCTTCCGGATTGTATAATTCTTTGGTGGAAGATGTGCAGCCGGGATGAGGAACACCTTTCCCGGCTGTTGATTAAGTTGATTTCCCTTCAATAGCCTGTTACTACAATTAATTCTAGAAAAACCATGGAGATGAAAAAGTGATGTTAATCGATTCATTCCAGTTAGATGAAGAAAAAGCTGTCATTCGAATGCACAATAAGATTTGTGAAAATTCGCAGGAATTATTAAGCAGTGTTCTTTTTCGAGAAGTATTACGTAATTTCATCCATTCCCTTGAGCGGAAACGTTCTCGTTTATTGCGGATTTTTCCGAATGGAAAGGTAAGTGATGAAGAATTGGATTTATTGGTGAAAACATTCCAATTCCTGATCAAACTGCCTGCTGATCTGGTACCGAAAGTGTTAGAGCCAGCCGCGGTCTTCTTACAAGATAAACCTTTGTTGGGGGATTTTGTTGAGCAGTTATACAACTATTGGCGGCGGCTTCACCGGGCATTAATTTGTGATTCGATTGATGATCGTCTGGATGAGCGCCCCTACCGCACCTTCAACCGGACGGTGGAAACTTTAACGCATGTTGTGCGCAGAACGTACCGCGATGTGATGGAAAATATCACCGGCAACCACCCGCGGGTTTACCGGCAGGTGAGCGCAGGTGCGGAAATTTCCGCTATTGCGCTGCCGATGGAACTACCTTTCAAAAGTGACCAATATGAAGAATTGAATAAAGTTTCCGTGATCCGGCAAATTTTAATTTACCCGCCAATGATTTTTAATTCCCCGATCAATAAGCGGAAGGGGGTATTTGAACAGGTGCATCAAAATCCCATTGCCGGAATTACACTCGATCCGAATGGGTGGCTATGTTACCCTGCAAAAGTAGGCTCGCTGGTGGTTCTGATCTATTTCACCATGCATTCTTTTGAGTTAGGATTTTCCTTAAGCAATCTTTTTGAACTGGCGGATGATAAAGATTTGCAAAATGCCCCGGATGCGGTCTATCTATTTGGCGTGGATCAAATACCGGCCGGTTTATCCTCGCGCTCTGAAACAGTATTTTATGATGATCCTGAGACGGGGATGCTGGTTGCGGCAGTTCCAAACCGGGACGAGTTTGGCTATTTTGGTTACCTCAAGAAAATGACGCTGACGCTGCATAATATCATTATGATGAAGCGCGGCCGGCTGCCGTATCACGGTGCAATGTTCAGTATTACTCTGCAGGATAAACCGGAGACGAATGTATTGGTTATAGGGGACAGCGGTGCAGGTAAATCCGAGACGTTGGAAGCATTGCGGACCATTGCCGGGGATGATATGGAAAACCTGACCATCATTGCCGATGATATGGGTTCAATGGTCGTGGATGAAAAATTGGGCTTGCTGGGGTATGGTACGGAAATGGGAGCCTTTGTCCGATTGGATGACCTGCAAAACGGTTATGCCTTAGGTCAGATTGACCGCACTATCATCATGAACCCGGACCAGGTCAATGCGCGGGTGGTCATCCCGGTGACAAAATTCGAAGATGTGGTAAAAGGGTATCCGGTGCATATCGTCTTATATGCCAATAATTACGAAGAAATTGATGCAGCTCACCCGGTGATTCAACGGTTTCATTCAGCCGAAGAAGCTTTGTCTGTGTTTCGCAGCGGTGCGGTGATGAGCAAAGGCACTACCAATACCAGCGGGTTGGTACACACGTATTTTGCGAATATCTTTGGCCCCCCGCAATACCGGGAATTGCATGAGGAATTGGCGGAAAAATATTTTAAAGCCATGTTTGATCAGGGAATTTATGTTGGTGAAATGCGCACCCGCTTGGGGGTGCCTGGTCTGGAGCGTACTGGTCCGCTAGATAGTGCGCTGGCATTGCTGGATTTGATCCGGAATCGTTCTTAGCGTCTCTGACCAATAAGAACTAAAAAAAATCGGCCGCATCTTGCTAACGCTTGAATGCGGCCGGTGATTTATTGGGCAGAATTACTCTTTTCCCTCGCTTGCCAGGCGTGCACGAACAATCAACGATTCTTGTAAATTAAAGGGTGCTTCACCATCTGCTAGCTGGCTATGCTTATATTTCCCATCTGAAAACATCAAGCGTGATTTTACGTTGTCGGCCAGATATTTTTGCAAAATGTTATCATGCACATGCCGGATCATGCGGGGATCCTCAATTGGGAAGAGTACTTCTACCCGGTCGTTTAGGTTGCGCGGCATGATATCTGCGCTGCCCATATAGATAATTTCTTCACCCCCATTGCGGAAGTAATAAATCCGGCTGTGTTCCAGGAAACGACCCACAATGCTAATGACGCGTATGTTATCACTAAGCCCTTTGATTCCCGGTCTTAATGAACAAATTCCACGCACAATTAAGTCAATCTTAACCCCTGCCTGTGATGCCTGGTAGAGTAAATGGATCATTGGCTTATCTACCAGAGCATTCATTTTCAAAATGATATACCCTTGCTTGCCCTGCTTTTGGTGTTCAATTTCTCGTTCTATTAGCTCAACAAAACGCTGGCGCATATTGATTGGTGCAACTAACAATTTGCAATAATCCGATTTGAGGGAATACCCGGTTAGGTAATTAAATAAGTCGGTTGCATCCGCGCCAATTTCATCATCACAGGTAAACATTGATAAGTCTTCATAAACTTGTGCAGTGATGTGGTTGTAATTACCTGTACCCAAATGCACATACCTGCGAATGTGTTCCCCTTCTTTTCGGACGACCAACGCAATTTTTGAGTGGGTTTTTAATCCCAACAAGCCGTATGTTACGTGCACGCCTTCTTGTTCCAGCATTTTCGCCCAGCTAATATTGCTTTCCTCATCAAACCGAGCTTTTAATTCCACCAAGACAGCGACTTGTTTTCCATAATCCCGGCGGGCTTCTAACAGCGCTTTTACGACAGGAGAATTGCTGCCGGTCCGGTAAAGGGTCTGCTTAATTGCCAGCACATTGGGGTCTCGTGCTGCGGCACGTAAAAAGTCAATCACTGGAGTAAAGGATTCGTAGGGGTGGTGTAAGAGGATGTTGCCATTCCGGATGGCAGTAAAGATGGAATCCTTGGCGGCATCCGCGCTAAACCGTAAAACAGGGGGAGTTACCGGAACAAAGGGCTTGTCTTTGAGATCATGTCTTTCTACTTTGGTGATTTGCATTAAGCTGCGCAACACCAGCGGTTCATCCATTTGAAAGACATAATTCCGATCGATTTTCAAGTAATCTGCAAGTAAATCACGGATGTTCTTCGGCATGTTTTTGGAAATGATCAACCGTACCACCACACCAAAGCGGCGGCTGCGGACGCTTTCTTCCATTGTTTCAAGCAGGTCTTGGGCCTCTAATTCTTGAATTTCCATATCGGCATTCCGGGTAACATGGAATGGGTAGGTTTCAAGAACCTTCATCCCAGGGAAAAGAGTCTCGATATTTGCTGAAATTAGATGATGCAGCCAGACAAAGTAATGATGATATGGAACAGTGCCATCCTTTCGATAGCTGCCAGAAGAACGCTTGATGGGAACCAGTTGGGGTAAGGTATCGGGTACTTTTACCCGGGCAAATAATTTCTGGTCATCCTTCCCCTGGATGCTCACACCCAGGTTCAGACTTAAATTGGAAATATGCGGGAAAGGGTGGCCAGGATCGACCGCCAGTGGGGTTAACGTTGGAAAGACCACTTCATGGAAATATTCATCTGCATACTCTTTTTGTTTTTCATTGAGCTGCTCATATTCCATCACATGAATACCAACCTGGTCCAGCTCAAACTGGAGCTTTGTTTGCCAGTAATTTCTGGCTTCTTCCATCAAACCTTGGGCGACTTTGCGAATTTCAACCAGTTGCTGCGAGGCAGTCATACCGTCAACTGAAAGATTGGACACTCCTTCCGCTTTTTGCATGATCAGGCTGCCAACGCGCACCATAAAGAATTCTTCCAGGTTTGAGCCGAGGATCGACAGGAATTTTACTCTTTCAAGCAATGGGTTGTTTTCATCCATCGCTTCTTCCAGCACCCGGCGCTGAAACTCCAAAAGACTTAATTCACGGTTGATGTAATAAGCTGGGTCATCTAAGTTAATCGCAGGTTCTAAAACTTCAATCGGATCGGTCATAGGTTCTTTGGTGGATTTTTTCTTTTTTGAAGGTGTCATTTGAGGTTCCTCATGGGGATCTCAATCGTTACGATTTTGGTTTGCGGTTTAAGAATAAACCGAACACGATTAATCCCAACCCTACCAAGCCAGCAATTCCGACACCCGTCAGAACCAAGTTTTGATTTGTGGATTCACTATTTTTCGTGATTTGAGTGGGGAATGGTGTCGGAGAATTCTGTATGGTTGGTTGGGACGTTGCGCCAGACTTTGGTGCAGTCATATTATTCTGCGTAGGTTGAAGTGTATTCTCTACAAAAGCCTCGGCAGCGGGGGTTGGTGTCACCGTGACGGGGATTGCGGTCTCCGTTGGTATTGCAGTGACTGGCATGATTAACTGCTGCCCGGCGTACACTGTGTTTGTGTCCTGTGACAAATTGTTGACGCGTTGTATATCCACAATATGGGTGTTGTAGGCGATGGCAATGCTCCATAAAGATTGGCCGTACTGCACAACATGGACAATGGAGCCATCAGAATGCGGTGTGGCAGTCCGGACGGGCATGATCAATTGCGAAACAGCTTCGGTTCCATCCGTAGTGGGGTTCGGTGTTCCATTTGCCGGAGTTCGGGTGGGATTTACACCGCTGCCAGTATAGGCTGCCTGAACAATATAATATACTACCCCATCCACTTCAGCCACACCTGCGCCGATATGTTGGTAACTTGGATTGGTCATTGGCCGCATATGATCAAAATCAGACCAGACAACTGCAATTTGATCAAGCGTCAGGGGACCAACCGCAAAATTTTCCGTTGCCCAAACCACTGCGCCGCCACCATACCCGGCTGCCCGAATCCTTCCACGGACATCGCCAATATGGTTGTACATATGATTGGCGGCCATGATCTCCGCGGTTTGTTGAGCCGTCCCCATAATCGTACTGTTGACTTCCAATGCAGGCAGCCCATTCGCGCTTCGGATTTGATTAACCAAAGCAATCAGGTCCCAGGCGGTAATTGTGTTACTGTCCTGTGCGGTAACGGGTAGAATATTTACCATTCCGAGGCAGTTAATCAGAATGAGCATGAAAATTGGCTTCCACAATCTTCGCATCATATCTTATTATTATAATGGTAGCTTCAAAGGATTGCTGAATGAAAATTCAAGGTTGACCTGGGAAAGTGCATTCAGACATCCATGAGAATTTTGTATGGAGGAAATCGATGAGTCGAAAAAACATAAATGCGGGTATTTGGTTAATTGGTTTGGGAATTTTATTTTTGTTTAACTTCTTTTGGCCTGGCATCCTGATCCTGGTTGGCATTACCATGCTGGTGAATGCTCTGGTTCCGGATAAACCACAGGAAATTCCACCTGCTGCCCCTGCTAGCGTGATCGTTGAAGCCACTGCAGAACCAGTGAAAAGTGAAGAAAAAACTGCTGAAATGAATTCAGAGGAGGAACCTCTTCCGCCAATCTTAGCAGAAGAGGGTGACCGGCTGTACAAAAGCAGTATTTTGCCTGAAACGTGCGTCATGTGCGGCGGCCCAGTTAAGGCAAATGCTCATCAGGTCACTTGGAAGGATGGAAATACAGCCATTTGCCCATTTTGTAATGCGCTGCTGCCTGTAAAGCCGGTAGAGTAGGCTGTATTTAATCCCTGGCAAAGGTTGATTGGTAAATACAAGCGCGATTTCGGCCGCTCTCTTTTGCTGCATACAATGCCTGATCAGCCCTTTCCAAAAGCTTATCCAAAGCGAGGTTCTCACCAGGCATACTGCATGCAATTCCCAGGCTAAGCGTCACTTTTGCCTTTTTTTCTTTTACTGGAATGTGGAAATCCTCAATTGCCAGGCGTAATCGTTCGGCCGTTTGAAAAGCCTGTTCATTTTGAGTCTCAGGTAGAAGTAAGATAAATTCTTCACCGCCATATCTTGCCAGAATATCCACTTTCCGCAAATTTTGCTGGAATATCCTGGCGATTGATTCCAACATTTGGTCACCAATTAAATGGCCAAATGTGTCATTGATATTCTTGAAATGGTCGATATCCACCATGATGATTGAAGCCGGGTGGTTATAGCGGGACGACCGTTCAAGCTCCTGGCTGGCCAGTGTGTAAAAATGGCGGCGGTTGAAAATTTTCGTCAATGGATCTGTGATTGCCAGAGTGCGCAGCATTTGTTCTGCATTGATCCGCTCAGTGATATCCACATAAGAATACATCCGGCCAAAGAGATGATCGCCAATATAATATGGTCTGGTTTCCCGTTCGATGATCCGCCCATCTTTCATTCTTAGCAGTGAAGTCCGTTTGATGGTTAAATCCCTGGTAAGTTCATGAACCTCATCCAAAAATTTTTGCGGATCTTCAGTCATCTCCGCAACAGCTTCGACACGTTCTTTTGGCGGGAGCGTTCGCCAGGAAGAATCAAATCCCATCAGATCTAAATAATTATTATTACAGATGATCAAATTTTGGGCACTATCCACAACGATGATGGCGTTGGTGGTTAATTCAATCGTGGCTTGGAGCAGTGAAATGGTTTTGCGCAGTTCTACTTCTTCAATTTTTTGAAGGGTAATATCGCGCAAGATCAGCAAATAGCCTTTGGGGACATGATTCACATCCAATAAATTCGAGGATTGAATTTCAATATGCTGGACAGTGGATGTTTTTGAGATTTGAATCTCCGTGTAGGATATCCCGGATTGGGTGTGGTGTTTAAAAAATCCATCCATTTCCGGAAAAAAATCTAAGAGGTTCTGTCCTAAGATACTATTTGCGGAAAGGTTAAGCATTTGTTGAGCCGCCGGATTGATATCTACCACCAGTAAATTTTTCTCCAGGACAATAAAACCATCCTGCATTTGCTCAACCAAAATATCCCGTGCAATCGGGATAATCTCAAATAATCGATACCGGAATAATGCCCATCCGATAATCAGGTTGCTTAACCCAAATGTGATCGGTGTTGTGTCATGGAGGGTGACATTAACAATATTTAACGAGGTAAGAATGGTATTTACCCAGGGAAACAGGATGCCTACCAGGACAACACCAATTTGAAATTGATATAAACGCGGCGCCGAGATGAAATTTATCAGGAACAAGATAGTGCTGATCACCATTACGGAATAAGCAACCAGGGTGTACAAAGGAAACAAAGGTCCATCTTGAAATACCAAAATGGAAAAAACATCGGTTGAAACAATTTGTGGATTGATTCGAAATAAATGATGCCAACCATCTGTCCAGATAAATAGCAACAAACCACTGGCGAGTGGGAGGATTATTTTCCAAAAAGTACGGGACGTAGGAACCGAGCGTTGATTATATTGAATGGCGAGGCTCAGGTAAGCAACCGGTGCAAATACTGCCCCGATAAATTGAAAATTGTTCCAAAAAAGCTTTGCGTTTAAACCAACCGCGATTTGTTGAAAGATATAGCCAATAATCCAAAGAATTTCCAATAATGCAATACTGGCCAGGCTGGATGCCCCCAGTACCGATCTTCGTTTCCATGCGCTAATCGCTACCCATAGGGAAACAGCTGCGGAGAGAATGTATGGAATTAATGTCACGAATTGTGATGGGTTCATATCAATCGCAGGTAATAAATATTATAAATATCATATCCCAACTGCAGGTTATAAATAGTATCAATATCATACTCCAAATGAAGGAGAAGAGAAATCGGTATTCGTGCTGAAATACAATTTGAAAACTACTTGTAAAGGGGGAAATACTTGACAGAAAGCTAAAAGCAGTTACAATAAGTGTAATTAATACACAAACGCGGGTCTCCGCGTTTCTTTTGAAGGAAAAATTAGTGTAATAATTACACCAAGGAGCTTTGAATGAAAACTAACCTCGCAGCCGATAGTGTACAATTTTTGAATTATTTGGATCGCTGGTTTATTGGTTTGCCGGTGGTTGAAATAGATCGTCTTCTAGAAGAACCGTCACGAGTAGCAATATTATCCGTTGATGTGATTAATGGTTTTTGCGCGAGCGGACCTTTGGCAAGTGACCGGGTTGCCAGAATTGTTCCCCCAATTGTTGAAATATTTAAGAAAGCACACCAATCAGGCGTGAAACAGCTCGTGTTGCTTCAAGATACGCATGAAGAACAGGCTGTAGAGTTTGGCAGTTGGCCTGCACATTGCATTCGAGGTGGTGCGGAATCTGAACCGGTGAAGGAATTTACAGAACTTTCGTTTTTTGAGCAAATGGTGCAAATACCAAAAAACTCGATTGCCAGCCACTTAAATACCGGATTAGATGAATTGATGAAATCGAATCCTGATATTAATACATTTATTGTTGTGGGCGATTGCACCGATTTGTGCACCTACCAGTTAGCCATGCACCTTCGCTTGCAAGCGAATGCATATCAATTGCAGCGGCGTGTCATCGTGCCAGCCAATGCAGTGGACACGTATGATCGCAGTGTTGAGGCCGCTGAAACTGAAGGTGGGCTGCCTCATCCGGGAGACTTAACCCATGCAATGTTCCTCTATCACATGGCTTTAAATGGGGTAGAGGTGGTTAGTCAGCTAAAATAACAAACGGATAGGGTTATATATAAAAGGCGGCCTGATTTTGAAGTGCACCCCAACGGGTAGACAGAAAAAGAAAGCTGCCTCACTAACTGGACAGACACCTTACCTGGTAGGGTGTCTGTTTTGTTTTCAATTGT
>JAJUJY010000213.1 GCA_029265085.1 Chloroflexota bacterium | reverse complement strand
TTGGCGCTCGATATAATGGAAGCAAGGCGCCCAGGGCACGTGCGTCCCGCCGCGAATGGTGACGGTGGAGACGGCTTTGCCAAGCGCCAGGGGCAGGAAGATGGTTTGCAGTACCAGCGAGGTGGACCCGGCGGTGCCGATCTCAAAACGGTAGCGCCCGGAGCGCACTTCACCGGGATGGAAGACCAGCGTCTGCGAACCGATTTGGTCGCCTTCCACCTCGGCTGAACAGATGGAGGCGGCAGCACGTACCGCGGCAAGATGCTGCGGCTGCAAACCAGGTTTGGGCCGCCGCGCGCGGATTTGCGCCAGGCGGAATTCCTGGCGGGTGAGGATGGAGAGTGTCAGCGCGGAGCGGAGAACCTGCCCGCCGCCCTCGCCCTGGGAACCGTCGATTTCAATCATGGGCTTAAGTATAGCAGGGATTAACCGGAGGCAAGGCTGGTTGGCAGTGGACAGTTGGCAGTTATAGGTTGGGTGGAGGGGCAAAATTGATGCTGTCCATGCTTCACCTTACCTGCCCCGGAGCCCAACGCGGAGAAAAAAGTACGAGTGGTGAGTAGCGAGAAGTCAACAGTTGCCAGTTGCCAGAATCAAAAAATAAAAGCCCGACATCTGATAGCTGACGGCTGATAGCTGATGGCTGATGGCTGAAAGCTGTCCGCTCATCACTTCCCTGCTTCCACCTTTTTGCCTTCATGATCCGGCAAGATGGTTTCCACATTGCGGACGGACGGTATAAACCAGGCAATCAAGGCTACACTCAAATAGAGCAGCCCGGCGACCACAAACTGAAAGGACATACCCGATCCGGGGGTATTGCCCACCAGCCAGGAAAAGGTATGCGAAAATCCATTTTGAGCCAGCATGGCCGGCTCGGTCACGTAATCCGCCAGCACACCGGAGACCAGCGGCATCAGCGGATCGGTCAGCCAGGCGATCAAACGCCGGGCAGAAAATACCCGGCCCTGCACATCCGGCGCAACTTTCGACTGCCAGATGGCATTGCTGGCGCTTTGGGTCATCGGGAAGGTCATCGAGGCCATCACAGCGATCGGGATCCAAAAATACAGGCTGCGCCCCAACCCAAACAGGATCAAGCCAAACACACCGTACACCGCCCAGCCAAACAGCATACCGCGAATGCGCTTCTTGAACCCGCCCCAGGCACTGACGATCAACCCGCCAACCACACCGCCAACGGCAAAGGCCGATTGCACCGCGCCTAAGGCTGTACTGTTGTTATCTGTGCGCAGCAGGATCATCGGCGCAAAGAGGGATTGAGCCAGCCCACCCATCATATTCAAGGCCAGGATCACCAGCAGCAGGTTGAGCAGCGGGCGGCGGGAAAAAATATACTTAAATCCGTAAGCCGCTTCTTTCGTCAGGCTGCCCTGCCCCGCCTTGCCTTCATCGGTTTGCTCCGGCTGCGGGATCGACACAATCAACAAAGCGCCAATCGCCAGGAAGAAAGTGACCACATCAATCAACAAAATGCCGGAAAGCCCTATGATCGGCAGCAGCGCGCCGGCAATCATCGGAGAAAAGATCCCCGGCCCGGAATCGATCAGGCTCATCATCCCGTTAGCCCGCCCATACTGCGCTTTCGGAACCATCAAGGTGATCGCGGCCATATACGCCGGCCATTGGAAGCAAGAGCTGAGGCCGTAGATCACCGAAGCAGCGCAGAGATGCCAGATCTCCAAGGTGCCTGTGGTGTTGATGATTAAAATAGCCGCGGTAGCCAGAACCGCCCCCAGGTCGCTGACCATCATCATTAACTTGCGGTTATAGCGGTCCACCATTGCCCCGGCAAACGGGGAGAACAATAAAAACGGCAGGATAAAGGACACCTGCACCAACCCGAGCACGGTGGCACTGCCCGTTTTTTGGAAAGCCCAGATCGTGAGCGCGAAATTGCTCATAAATGACGCCAGCACAGAGATGATCTGACCGGCCCAAACAATGCTAAAACCCAGCATCCCTGCGGGGCGCCTGGAAACGGTTAATGGAAGAGACATAATGCACCTATCGCATGAAGATAATAAAAGCAGACATGATCCAATGAATGGATATTGAATTATTCAGCCAGACTGGCAACCGGCACGTCAGGCCGGAAAAAATTATCTTTTTATCTGGATCATTACATCAACACGGCCGGCCTCCTAGCGGAAGAAAAACACGCCAAAGCTCCACAGGTCCATGATCCAGTGAGTGTGCATGAGCGGTAAGAGCGCTTTTTCACGCTGGTAGTACAGGCCCATGATGATCCCCATCAAAAATGTGACCAGCAGCTTATCCGGAAAAAAGATGCCGTGAATCAGGGAGAATGAAAGCGCAGAAAACAGCAAGGCAAACAGCGGACTTTTGCCCTGCTGTTCAAAAGCGGTCAGGATATGCCCGCGCCAGATCAACTCCTCAGTGAAGGCGGCGGTCAGCGGGGTGAGCAGCAAAAAGAGCACCACCTGCGTCCAGGGCATGCCGCGGTAGGTCAGATCGGGCATACGCGCCTGGAGATAACCGATATAGATCAGGAATATTGCGTTGACCGAAAGGAAGAGCGCGATTGCGGGAAGCCAACGGAACGTTCCAGGCTTGCCCGGCGGAGAAAACAGCCCGCGGATCGAAAGCTGCTCGCGGCGGTAGCTGCGGAGGAGAACCCCGGCAAAGATCCATTCAAACACAAAGATAAATGCACTTAAAGCGATTTGCGTGTCGGCATAACTGAGCTGGATCGATCCCGGCACAGCCGAGGGATTCATGATATATAAAACTGCATAAATCCCACCGATCACCACCACGCTGCCCAGGTTAAATACCAGCGGCGGCCAGATGACAAACGGCCAGGCTTTCTTTTGAATCGAATTGGCTTGCACCATATTAACTTACCTTACACAACCAACTGGAAATTTTGAGCAATTTGCTCGGCCCATCTCATCATAGCACATCCAACCCGCAGGAGAACTATCCAGTCGGGGAGTATTGCAAGGTTGGGGTAGGAGAAGCGGTTACCTATCAGCTATCAGCCGTCAGGTGTCGAGCCGCAGGCAATAGAATCTGACAGCGGAAGACTGGCGACGGTCAACTTCTCGCCACTCACAACTACCCACTCGCCACTTCTTCTCCGTGCCCTCAGCGATAAAAAATGAAGCTATGTGTTCGGTTCCGGGGCAGGGCAAGGTGAATCATGGACAGCCTCAATTGTGCCCTCCATCCAACCTACGGCCCTGTGGTGGAATAAGCAGGCAGCGGGTACAGATCGATTCGGGGTGAGGTGAAATCAAGAACGAGGTTGAACCAACCAGACAATTGCCCCGCCCAAAACAGCCAGCCGCAAATGATTAAAGCGTAAAATACACCGCCACCGCACTCAGATCGATTAAGGCATGCGCAATCACCATGAAAGGCAGCAGGCGCGGACGCAGCTTAATCACCAGGCCGATATATAGTGCAAAGGGCAGGTACATCAACGCGCGCCAGAGGATGAAATTGCCGTTCAAAATGAGCGGCAAGGTGGCATGCTGCAAGCCCAGAAACAGCGAGGCAATTCCCCAGGCCAGCCAGCCGCTCTTGAGCTGCTTTTCCAGGCGCGGCATGACATACCCAAAATAGGTGGGCAGTTCTGCAAACGCAATCGTGATTGGAAAAAGGAAACCAATCAAAATCGCCCACAGCGGCAGCGGTTTGAAGAGCATTGCGGTGGCCGTATCATTGGATCCGAGGAATAGATTCGCAAATCCGATCATGGGTAGGTAACCAATTGGGCCAGCCAGGATAAACCCACCCAACGCCAGGCCCAGGTCTTTCCAAAAAGTGGCGCGCTCAAAGCGGAACAGGTCCAGGTAGCGCTTTCCTTCCAGCTGAAAAACCCGGTTTAACAGAAAGACCGAACCGATATTTCCGCCAAGCGCAAGCCACGTCCAATACCGCGAGGATTCGTTCCAGGCATCCGCAGTCCCGGCAATGAAAAGCACAAAGGCGATCAATGCCTGTACCAGGAAAAACATCACGGTGCGGGAAATCAGCATCAGCCAGGGTGCACGGGTAGGGGCTGCGGTTGTTTGCATGGGTATCTCCAATAAATTACGGGATGGGTAAGAATAATTATACAGGAAGAATACAGGTTGCAGGTTGCAGATTCTGACCACTGTCAACTGGCAACCTTCCCGCCCTGCGCCGATTCGGCTGCTTTCCGGTCGATCTCGCGGATAAAATCGGACTTGGCATCGGTGTACCCCAACGGATCGTAGCGGTACTGCTCGGCCAGGTTCTCCTTAAGATGGCTATACGCAGCCGCCTCCCCCGGATGGGCGCGCAGATAATCCCGAAAGGCCAGGTGCCGCGCGATCTCCGGGTTGCCGGCCTGGAAGATATGCAGGTGGTGGCTGTCCAGCCCGCCGGTCTTTTTGGAGAAATAACGCCGCCCAGGGATGCCGTTCTCCCCGCGGGCCGCAAACCCCAGCTCGCCCAGAGCCGCATTGAAGGCATCCACCGCCTCGATCTCGCTCACCTCACCCAGCAGGTCAATCACCGGCTTGGCCTGGATGCCCGGTATGGACGTGCTGCCGATGTGATGGATGCGCAGCAGTACCGCTCCCATCACGGCCTGGATTTGCCCGGCCGCTTCCGCGAACTGCTCCGGCCACTGCGAATCATAAGGCACAACTTCGATCCGGCGGCGTTGGGCCAAAAAGTCGCGGATGCGCCCGGCCTTTTCCACCCGACCCATTTTTTGATACGACTCGACTTCATACTCCAGCGATAAAACCGGCACGCGCAGCCTGCCCGACTGCACCCACAGGCGCACTGCGTCCAGGTCCAAAGCGTTGTCCCAGTCCGATTCCGCGCCAGCCTTGCGGACATCCCCAATCACTTCGACTTCCATCCCGCCAATCTCCAGCTTACCGAGATACGAACGCATACGCGGTGAATCGACAAAGCGCACCGGTGTGACCACATATTCGGCCAGGATGCGCTCGATGGCATAGGCTCCCGCTTCGTCGGTTTGCAGATCGATGTCATGCACATCCAGGTCCATGCCTTGCAGCGCCATCCCCAGGCTGCCCATGACCGCCCAGTTCACCGGCTGGCCTTGCAGGCGGTCCATCACGATTTTTAATGCGGTGTAATGTTCTGGTGTAATCATTGCGGAATCCCTTATATTCGTTTTAAATTGTCCACCGTGCGCTCGCAGCGCACATTGCCGGTATTGAGCGTGCTGGCCGGTTCAAAGAGCAGCACCTGCACCTCTTGTTCGGCCACGGGCTGGTGCTCCACACCCCGCGGAATAATGATGAACTCGCCCGCCTCAACGCGGAACTCACCCTCGCGCAGGCGCATCAGCAAGCTGCCCTTGACCACCAGGAACAACTCATCCTCTTGATCGTGGTGGTGCCAGACAAACTCGCCGTGCAGTTTGGCCAGTTTGACCATCTGGCCGTTCAACTCGCCCACAATCCGCGGGGACCAGGTCTCGTTGAAAGAGGAAAATTTTTCAGCCAAGTTTACTTTTTCCATACCTTATGCTCTTTCATCTCTAATGGCAAACAATTTCAATAAAGAATATTTCATAGAACGAATACTTCCAATCCCTTGCTGATCCCCTCGGAACGAAATCCATTTACCCTGTTCCGCAGCCTTTTCCGATCAGGATATCTTCTTTGTCAAAATACAGATCAATACTCCCCAACCATCCGCGGAACTGATACTGCCAGCATTGGGCAGCTTGATTATAGCGAGGTTTTGAGCCGCCGAAACCCGGGCAATAAAAATTTTGGGTTTCATCGCCCGCCAGGATTTGTTTTGCGGGCTTACCTAAAATCTCCTCAACATCCGATTTGGCCATCCCATCAGAAAGGCGCGCATAATCAGGATAGCTGCAAATAAAACGGTCTGCGCCGCTGCTCCATTGGATGTATGCAAATATTCCGGCCAGGATAACAACGAAACCCATCACAAGGAAGAACCATTTTTTTTGTTTTTTCATGAACGCACCTTATCGATCAGTCTCCAGCAGCCAGTGCTTTTCTTGTTTATCCCAACGCCCAAAAACCCAGCCGGGACCAATCGCCTCCGCCAAGTCGGTGATCTGGCCGTTGCCCCAGCGCAGCCTGGCTGAAAGACCCGCTTCTTGGGCGGCTGTCTCAAACTCCGGCGGAATCCGCAGCACATAGGCCATTCCCAGGCAAAAAGCTATGATAATCCCGCTGGAGGGCCGGATGAGCGCCGGCGTCCCACAGACAATCTGGCGAGCTTCCGGCGGAAAATGCGCACCGAGTTGATCCCACACCCGTTCAACCACATCCGGGTGGCTGCCCAGCCCCAGGTATGGATCAGCATCCGATTCCGAAGGCGACAACAGAAGCGGCGACTGGCAGCACTTCGAGAGGAAGGCAAGCACACCCTGATTTTCCGGATTATCTATATTCATAAACCCCCGGCGTATTGTTGGCCAAGGTCTTCCGATAAACCAT
>JAJUJY010000042.1 GCA_029265085.1 Chloroflexota bacterium | reverse complement strand
GCTTACTTGCCGAATTTGGCTTTCAGGATATCTTCCAATGTTGGCTGGCCGATCTCCTGCAGTTCATAGCGAACGCGCTGCATCGGCTTGTTGATCTTGATCACGCGGGTCAGATCAATCGGAGTGGCGGAAATCACCAGGTCTACGTCAGCGCGGTCAATAGTTGCTTCCAGATCGCGCATCTGTTCCTCACCATAGCCCATTGCGGGCAGGATCGGGCCAGTTTTTGAGTATTTTTCGTAAGTGCTGATGATTGAACCCACCGCAAACGGGCGAGGATCCACAATTTCGGCTGCGCCAAAGCGGCGGGCAGCCACCCAACCGGCACCGTAGGCCATTTCGCCGTGGGTCAGGGTCGGGCCGTCTTCAATGACCAGAACGCGCTTGCCGCGAATGGCATCGGGATCATCCACAAACAAGGGGGAAGCGCCTTCAATAATCACGGCATCCGGATTCAATTCAACGATCTTTTCGCGCACAGCAATCACAGCTTCCGGAGAAGCAGTGTCCACCTTGTTGATCACGAAGACATCACCGTGGCGGATGTTGGTCTCGCCGGGATGATAGCGGTATTCATGACCAGGGCGGTGCGGGTCTGCCACAACAATCGCCAAATCTTCCTTGTAGAAAGAGAAGTCATTGTTGCCGCCGTCCCACAGGACGATATCCACTTCTTGTTCAGCCTGGCGCAGGATCGCTTCATAATCAACACCAGCGTACACAATCACGCCGTTGTCGAGATGTGGTTCGTATTCCTCGCGCTCTTCGATGGTGCACTCATGCTTGTCCAGGTCGCTGTAATCCGCAAAGCGTTGAACCTTTTGCTTGACCAGGTCACCATAGGGCATTGGGTGACGAATGGCAGCCACGCGAAAACCCATGCTGCGCAGGATCAAGGAAACGCGGCGGGTGGTCTGGCTCTTGCCGGAACCCGTGCGAACCGCACAAATGGAAATAACCGGTTTGGTTGATTTCACCTGGGTGTTATTCAAACCCATCAGGCGGAAATCTGCACCAGCGGCCATCACCTGGGATGCTTTGTGCATAACATACTCGTGGGCAACATCGCTGTAAGCAAACACAACCTGATCAACCTTGAGGTCATTGATCAAGTTAACCAGTTCACTTTCAGGATAGATCGGAATCCCCTCGGGATACAATGAACCCGCTAATTCTGCCGGATAGCGCCGGCCTTCGATGTTAGGGATTTGGGTCGCGGTGAAAGCCACAACCTGGTATTCCTTGTTATCGCGGAAATACACATTAAAGTTGTGGAAGTCGCGGCCCGCGGCGCCCATAATCAGGGTACGGATGGTCATACTTGTTTTACTCCTTTTGAATGTGAAGATAGATTAGAAATCTTTTCACATCGCTTCTGGGGCTGTGATGCCCAGCAAAGCCAGACTGTTGCCCAAAGCCTGGCGTGTTGCCATAACAAGGCGCAAACGCGCTTTTCGCACCGGTTCTTCTGCTTGAAGCACCGGGCACTGAGTATAGAAGTCGTTAAACGCGCGAGCCAGCTCATATGCATAGGTCGAGAGGAGCAGCGGGCGAAGTTCCGCAGCAGCGCGTTGGACTTCAGTCGGCAGGTGAGAAATCATATCCACCAGCTCGATTTCTTGCTTTGTCATCTCATAATCCGGCAGCGTCGATTCAGGCAGCACACCATCCACTTTGCGTAAAATACTGCCTGTGCGCACATACGCATATTGAATATACGGTGCTGCCTGCCCATTGAAATCCAGGGCGGTTTGCCAGTCAAAGGTGACAATCTTCGTATTATCGCGGGCAAGCATCGGGTATTTAATCGCCCCGATCCCTACCGCGCGCGCAATTGCAAATTTTTGATCCGCGGTCAAATTCGGATTTTTCTGCTCCACAACTTCCAGAGCACGCTGAGTAGCCTCGCGAACCAGGTCCTCCAGGAGAACTACGGTTCCTTCGCGAGAAGCCATGACCACATTTCCGGGTAAATTCACCAACTCGTATGGAACATGCTGGCAATGCTTTGCCCAGGGATACCCGGCAATTTCCAGAGTCTTAAAGATTTGCTGGAAATGCAAAGATTGGCGCACATCCACCACGTACAACGAGCGGGTCAAATCAGGATATTCGTTAAATTTTTGAACTGCCAGGGCAAGGTCTTCCGTGGCATACAGAGCCGTTCCATCCGAACGAAGCGCAACCATGACACGGTATTTTTCTTGATTGAGTCCAAGCAATTCATCAATTTTCACAACCACTGCCCCATCAGGGCGTTCATCCTTTGCGATTCCCTTCGCAATCAATTCCTGAACCAACAGTTTCCCGGGTTGTTCGGCCTGGCTATTGAAGTAATACCGGTCAAATTTGATATCCAGCAGATCATAGATCTCATTAAAGCCGTCCAGCGACCACTGGCGGGTTTCTTCCCACAGCGCCACTACATCCGGATCCCGCTGGTCCCAGCGGGAATACAAAGCCCGAACTTCGGTTTCCAGTTCCGGATTTTCTTCCAACCGTTTACTGGCTTCGGCATAAATTCCACCCATCCAGCGGGTGATATCTTGTTCTGGCTTTTCTCCTGCATGGAAATTCATGTAGCACCACAGCCACTTAATCACATGCAGGCCCATATCGCCAGGATAATTGGCGCGTACGACTTCCAAACCAGAAAAAACCAGGATTCTAGCCAGCACATCCCCTAAGATCGCGCTGCGCAAATGCCCCACATGGAAAGCCTTGTGGGTATTCGGCTGTGAAAATTCCACCATGACCTTTTCACCGCGAGCTGGACCGCTGCCAAAACAGGTTCCTTGTTGAAGGACTGTGTCAACGACACGGTGAACATATTCAAGTTGCGAGAAATACAGGTTTAAATAGCCATTTACGGCTTCGAGTTTTTCAAATCCGGAGGGAGTGCCCAAATAATCTGCAAACGCTTGGGCCAGTTCCTGAGCACGCTGATTGACAACTATCTTTTTTCCTTGACGGGCTTCTTGCGCTGCTAATTGGAAAAATGGTGTGGAAATTCCCCAATGTCCGCTAAATGGAATCCACTTCCACTGGATCACTGGTTCAGGCAGGCCATTTTCAGCACAATATTGGATGATTTTTTCTTCAATCAAGCGCTGCTCGGACTCAAACATGCATCCCATCCATTCAATTGATAACAAAGCAAAATAAAAATTCCGCTTGAGATTATAACACAAGCCCAATCCCTCGGGCTTTTTCTTTTACGATAACGCCCAATATATGCAGACCAGGGTTTTGAAAAGCAAAAGCGGGAGATAAACTCCCGCTGCCGGAAACAATTCCTAACCCCGGCACAGCCGGGAAAAAGTCAAAAAATTATTTTGCTAATGAAGCCAATTGCTTCATTAAGCGGCTCTTGCGGCGAGCGGCGTTGTTCTTGTGAATGACGCCTTTATCTGCAGCTTTATCTAACGCACGAACCGCTTCAATAACGGCCAGGCGTGCTTCTTCAGCTTCGCTGGTTTCCATTGCTACGCGGGCTTTCGCAACGAATTTGCGAGCAGCGCCGCGGAAAAAGCGGTTGCGTAAGCGCCGTTTGTCATTCTGCCGATTACGCTTAATCTGAGACTTAATATTAGCCAAAGTACTTCCTCCGGATAACGTTCAACTTATTGCGACCGTAAATTTTACTAGATACCGTCGTTTTTGTCCAGTGCGAGAGGGGTCGATTCGGGTGCATTTCGAGAAAAACAGGACGGGTTTCAGGCGAACATTATACCCTGAAACCCGTCAAATGTGCTTAAATCGACAAGAATTTATTTATCTTGCAATGCAGCCACACCCGGTAAAACTAAGCCTTCCAACATTTCCAGGGAAGCACCGCCGCCCGTAGAAATATGGGTGATCTTATCGGATAAACCGGATTGATTGATTGCTGCAACCGATTCTCCGCCGCCAATGACGCTGATCGCGCTGCTGGCAGCGACAGCTTTGGCCACGCCATACGTACCCTCGGCAAATTTGGGGAACTCAAACACACCCATCGGGCCATTCCAGACCACTGTACCAGCCCCGGCAATCACTTTGGCATACGCAGCCACAGTTTCCGGGCCAATATCCAGGATGCGCCAGCCAGCAGGTACATCACCAGCCTTTGCCACCTTCGCTTCAGCTTCAGCATCAAATTTGTCAGCCAAAATCACATCCACCGGCAAATACAACCGGCCAGATGCAGCAGCCAGCAATTCTTTGGCAGTCTCAATAGCTTCGGCTTCCACCAAAGAATCGGCCATATCCAAACCCTGCGCCTTGAAGAAGGTGTTAGCCATACCGCCGCCGATCAAGATGGCATCGGCTTTGGTCAACAGGTTTTTGATGACGCCAATCTTGTCGCTGATTTTTGCGCCACCCAAAATAGCCACAAACGGGCGCTTGGGATCATCGATCGCCTGCCCCAGGTATTTAATTTCTTTTTCCAGCAAGAAACCGGCCACAGCAGGCAAATGGCGGGCAATACCTTCGGTTGAGGCGTGTGCACGGTGCGCTGTCCCAAAGGCATCATTGACATAGATTTCTGCCAATGCAGCCAATCCAGCGGACATTTCCGCGCCATTCTTTTCTTCTTCGGGATGGAAGCGGGTATTTTCAAGCACCAACACCTCACCAGGTTTGAGCGCTTTTGCAGCAGCTTCGGCCACAGGACCAATGCAGTCTTCGGCAAATGCTACTGGCTTGCCCAACAATTTTGCCAGATATTCAGCCACTGGCTTGAGAGAATACTTGGCTTCCGGTCCGCCCTTAGGACGACCCAGGTGGGATGCTAAAATGACAGCCGCATCCTGATCAAGCAAATATTGGATGGTCGGCAATGCTGCACGGATACGGGTATCGTCACCAACAACACCCTCTTTCACCGGCACATTGAAATCCACACGCACGAAAACGCGTTTCCCTTTAACATCGATGTCGTTTACAGATTTCTTATTAAACATTGTTTCCTCCCATGGTTTAAGCGTAATGCGTAACCGCGAGGTTGGAAAAACCCGGATTACGCATTACGACTTCATTTCAAGTCAGACTGTGATTAGAGTGATTTTGCCATCAAGGCTGCCAGATCGGCGGTGCGGCAGGAATAACCCCATTCATTATCGTACCAGGTCACAACCTTGACCATGGTTCCGCCCATGACCATATTGGAGGGCAGGTCAACGATGGAGGAGCGGGGATCGCCCTTGAAGTCCATTGACACCAGCGGATCACCGGCTTCGCCCTTGGTCACACCCAGAATACCCTTCATGGAGCCGTTGGCGGCTTCGATGAATGCGGCATTCAATTCGTCTTTGGTGGTGGCTTTTTCAACCGTGGCGGTGAAGTCCACAATCGAGACGGTGGGGGTCGGGACGCGCAAAGAATAGCCGTCGAATTTGCCCTTCAGTTCAGGGATAACCAGAGCAACCGCTTTGGCAGCACCTGTGGTGGTGGGGATGATATTCAAACCGGCGGCGCGAGAGCGGCGCATTTCTTTCTTGTGACCCTGATCCAGAATAACCTGGTCATTGGTGTACGAGTGGATGGTGGTCATTACGGCATGCACAATGCCAAACTTCTCATTCACAACCTTGGCGGCTGGAGCAAGGCAGTTGGTGGTGCAGGACGCATTGGAAACCACATGATGCTTGGCGGGATCATATTTTTCATCGTTCACGCCGAGAACAACAGTCAGGTCTTCGTTCTTCGCCGGAGCGGAGATGATGACCTTCTTGGCGCCGCCCTTTTCAATGTGGACGCGAGCGCCGGCTTTCCCCTTGGCGGGGTCACCAATGGCGTCTGTGAAGACACCGGTGGACTCAATCACAATATCCACACCCAGGTCTTTCCAGGGAAGATTGCCGGGGTCTTTTTCAGCGAAAACCTTAACCCGCTTGCCAGCAATCACCAGGTCATTATCGACAACCTCGACTGTACCGGGGAAAATACCGTAATTGGAGTCGTACTTAAACAGATGAGCGTTTGTTTTCGAATCGAACAGATCGTTAATGGCAACCACTTCCAACGCCTCTGGATAGCGTTCCATGATGGCCTTGAGAACCTGCCGGCCAATACGGCCAAAACCATTGATACCAACTTTGATCGTCATGAGAACCTCCTATCAGGATTATAAAATTTTACCATGCCTTCCACACAGAGGTGCAACCCTACTGTAAAAGGTCATCTTCGCGAGTAAGCACCGGACCTGTTCGTTCATAATACAGATCCATGACCGCCTGAGCAAGCTTTTTTGAATCATGCCGCCAGGGCTGGTCTTCGTCAATCAAATCCGAACAATAAACGGCGTATTCCTCATCCATGTTGGGGGTAGGCAAAACCAGATTCAATTCTTCGGGTACGCCGCCCATCTGGCGATTATTGCAAATCACCAGGTCAAACAACCGACCATCGATATGCTGCTCGATGGTGTGCACGTGGTCTGCGCAGTTAAAACCATCGGTTTCACCAGGCTGGGTTGCCACATTGCAGATATAAAATTTATATCCCCGGCTGATCCTTAATGCAGCCGCAAGATCGGGAACCAACAAATTAGGCAAAATACTGGTAAACAAACTGCCAGGTCCAATCACAATCAGATCAGCTGCAAGAATTGCCTGAATGGCTGGCGGGTATGCCAGCGGATTATTCGGCTCCAGCCAGACTCTCCGCACCTGCCCGGCCGCTTCCGGAATATTGCTCTCACCCTGAATACGCACCTCGCGGTCCAATACAGGCAGCCGGACATCTGCAACCAGTTTGACATCATGAAGGGTGGCTGGCAAGACCTGCCCACGTACCGCAAGAACCCGGCCAGACTCAGCAATTGCTTCCTCAAAACTACCTGTAATATCGGTAAGAGCTGTGATTAAGAGATTTCCCAGGCTGTGCCCGGAAAGACCTGCCTTTTCACCGAAGCGGTATTTGAACAACTGGGTGATTAACTCTTCATCGTCTGACAGTGCTGCCAGGCAGTTTCGAATATCACCCGGCGGTAAAATACCAATATTGCGCCGCAATTCACCAGAAGAACCGCCGTCATCCGCTACTGTCACAATGGCCGTGATATTGTTGGTATATTCTTTCAGGCCGCGCAGCAGCGAGGACAATCCAGTTCCACCGCCAAGCACCACCACCCGGGGTCCCCGTTCCCGTTTACGAAAGCTGGTTACCGTATCCAGTACAGAACGCCCGGGGCGCACATACGGCTTGAGCAAAGAGCGGTTTATTTTCCAGATGCTGAACAGCACCAACCCAACGCCTAAACTGCCAAAAACCAGCACGCGCAGCGGACGATCCAGCGACTGCAGGGAGACAGTTTTAACGATAGGCAGCATCCAGTTATCTGGGGTTGAACGGTAAATCTCCAACAAAATCAACGCCAGCGCAACACCGACCAATGTGGTTCCCAATAAAAGAAACAGAACCCAACGCTTGACCCCAATACCCGGAGCCAACCAACGCACATTTCTTTTTGCACGTTGACTTAATCGCTGGAACCAATTTCCTTTAGATGCTTGCATATCTCTTTATTTATAATAGGCTTTCGGAAAAGCGTCAACGAAAAAATGTGCTGTTTGAACAATTTTTCACTACCAAAAACTCTCAAACCAGCGCTTATTCACAAATTATTTTCTAGATTTTTTCTCCCTCATGCTATAATTTGAAATTATGAAGAAGATAATCACTGCTGATGTTGGTGGAACACAAATTCGTGTGGCTGTGTACCCAGAAAAAAGTACCCAGCCAGTTGCCCAAAAGAAAATTCGCACCCGGGATAAAGAACAAACACCCCTGGAACGTTTAAGTAATACCATAGCTGAGTTATGGCCAGCGGATGGTGAAGTAGCCGCAATCAGCATTGCGGTTCCAGGGTTTTTAAATCCGGCAAACGGCATTGTATATGAAGCAGCCAATGTGCCGGGCTGGAAAGAAATTCAACTTCGCCAGCCAATTGAAGATCGCTTCCATGTGCCAGTATTTTTGGGAAATGATGCCAATCTGGCCGCACTGGGGGAATGGAAACATGGTGCAGGCCAGGGACATCACAATGTCCTTTATCTCACCATCAGCACAGGCATCGGCGGCGGCGTGATTATCGATGACCGGCTCTTGACCGGTGATTTTGGCCTCGCTGGTGAGTTTGGCCATGTTACGGTTATTCCTGAAGGCCCAATGTGCGGCTGCGGCCAGCGCGGACACCTGGAAGCCGTTGCTTCCGGCACTGCGATCGCAAAGTACGTCAACGAAAAACTGGCGCTGGGGGTTTCATCCAGCCTGAGCAGCATTAACAACCCAACCGCAGTAGATGTCAGCCAGGCTGCTGCTCAAGGTGATCCCCTGGCTCAAAAAGCATTAACCCGTGCCGGCACTTACATTGGATATGCTCTTGCTGACTTTCTTCATATATTTAACTCCTCAATTGTCATTTTGGGTGGCGGGGTTTCCAGCACAGGTGCATTAATCATAGAACCGATCAAAGCAGCCTTGCCTGAGCGAATATTATCCCCTGCATATATTCGCAACCTGGAAATCACAACCGCTGCTTTAAAAGATGACGCTGGTCTGATCGGTGCGCTGGCTTTGGCGCAGCAATCCCTCGGTCATTAGCATTCCATGCGGTATGTAAATATCAATGCAAAGATGAATACGAATCAAAAAAGCACTCTTGAAGGGTGCTTTTTTGTCTAACATTTCAGGCTTTGTCTCATTTGAAGTGACCGGATCAGCGATGATATAATCTAGGTGATTTGCCCCCAAGGGAAATCTGTTATTGGTTGTCCCATTTTCACCTTCATCAAATTCACAATCATTTTCATATGGAGGAATTCATGCGGATCCCCAACCTACCTGGACCCAATGCCAGGCAAATGATCGACCGAGATCATTCAGTGATCTCCCCCTCTTATCCAAGAGGTTACCCGTTTGTTATGGATCATGGCCGTGGCGTTGAAGTCTGGGATGTCGATGGCAACCGGTTCATTGACTTTGCGGCAGGTATTGCGGTGGTTTCCACCGGTCACAGTCACCCAAAGGTCGTAAAAGCCATTCAAGATCAGGCTGAAAAATTCATTCACATTTCTTCTGACTTTTACCATGAAAACTGGATCAGGTTAGGAGAATATATCAACCGGATTGCGCCTTTTAAGGAAGAGGCGGTCAGCTTTATGACCAATTCCGGCACCGAAAGCGTTGAATCGGCAATCAAACTTGCCCGCCACGCAACGCGCCGCTCTGAGTTTATCGGCTTCCTGGGTGGTTTTCACGGCCGGACAATGGGGTCTGTGACCTTTACCGCCAGTAAATCAAGTTATCATCGCGGATTTTATCCCCTGATGAATGGGGTCACCCATGTTCCATTTCCCGATCCATTCCGGCCAGTCTTAGCAGCCCACCCTGGCGACGCAGATTACGGCGAAACTGTTGTGCGTTACATGGAAGAGGAGATTTTTGGGCGGATTGTCCCAGCGGATAATGTAGCTGGCATCCTGGTTGAGCCAATTCAAGGCGAGGGTGGTTACATTGTTCCTCCGGCTGGTTTCTTCCCCGCGCTGCGCCGTCTTTGCGATAAGCACGGCATTCTGCTGATTGCTGATGAAGTGCAGGCTGGGGTTGGCCGCACCGGAAAATGGTGGTCTATCGAAAACTTTGGCGTTGAACCGGATATCTTTGTCTCCGCAAAAGGAATCGCTTCGGGTATGCCGTTAGGCTTGATGGTCGCGCGCAAGAGTGTGGTCAAATGGCCAAAAGGTTCCCACGGCAACACCTACGGCGGCAATCCAATCTCCTGCGCTGCTGCGCTGGCCACACTTGATCTGGTGGAAAACGGTATGATGCAAAACGCAGCCGCGGTTGGCCAGTTCACGCTGAATCGCCTGCGCGAAATGATGACCCGCCACCCATCAATTGGCGAAGTGCGCGGAATTGGCCTGATGATCGGTATTGAATTTGTTCATGACCGGGAAGGGAACAAACCTGACGAACATATTCGCGACCGGATTGTTGACCTGGCTTTTGAACATGGGCTGCTCACATTAGGCTGCGGTAAGAGTGTGATTCGCATCTCTCCGCCTCTTTGCACAACCTATGCCGAAATGGAAGAAGGGTTAACGATCTTAGAACACGCCATCCAGCAGGCCGAAGAAGAAGTTCACGAAAAAGTCCGCCAACACGCCGACTAAAGCTTCAGGAGCTATACCGAATGTTTCTTCCCGACTTTCGTGTCCGCCAGCGTGACTATTTACTAGAAATATCTCGCGCCATGACCCAGGAATTAGACCTGGAGAAGTTATTAGGGCGCATTCTAAATATTTCGATTGAAATGCTGGCAGGCCAGGCCGGGTTGATTGCACTTCGAAATGAAATGGGGGGATGGCGCATCCCTGTCTCTCAGGGCCTCCCCCCTGTCTTTCTACGATTTATCGAACCCTATTTGGAACAGGTCTCTGAAACAGCAGACCCTGAACAATTTGAATTGCTGGAGATCAACCGCCGTCTGAAAGAGCTGGCCCGGGCCGCCAGCATGGGATTTTTAAATGGCGTTGTTCTTCCTCTGGTCGCCCGCCAAAAAGTGGTTGGCCTAATTTTCATCTTTCGTTCTTATCAAGAATTTTTCTCTTCCAATGACCGCGCTTTATTAAACAGTTTCGCCAACCAGGCGGCGATTGCGGTTCAAAACGCTCAGCTCTATACCCAATCGATCCAATCCAAGCAGCGCATGGACAGCCTGTTGGATTCGGTTGCCGATGGGATCATCATCTTGACCTCGACCCAGCAAGTTGAACGGTGTAACCCTGCTGCTGAACGAATCTTGGGAATTAATCCAGCGGAGATCCAGGGGAAACAGCATGAAGAAGTTGTCCGTTGGAACCGTCCTCCACAAGACCTGACCCTGGAAAAGGCGGTTGCGGGTGGTTGGCCGCTTACGCCGCACGCTCACCTGTATGTGGAAGGCGATCTCAAACGCAACGACAAATTACCCCCGCTGCCTGTCGGGATCACTTATGCGCCGGTAATTTCCAGTGAAGGTACTTTGATAAATATCATCGCCACCATCCGGGATATCACCCATTTCCGCCAGGCAGAAGAATTAAAAAGCACTTTTATTTCCATTATCAGCCACGAGTTAAAAACACCTCTGGCCTTAATCAAAGGATATGTTTCCACCTTGCGGCGGGAAGATGCACGTTGGGATCGTGCGATTGTCCAGGAGAGCCTGGAAATTATCGAGGAAGAAACCGATCGTCTCGGCCGGCTGGTAGAAAATTTACTGGATGCCTCCCGGCTGCAAGCCGGTGGTATGGTCCTCAAACGCTCGGATGTGTATCTCCCTGAATTGGCCCGGCGAACGGCCGAACGCCAGCAAACCCAAACTTCTCACCACAAAATCGTCATCGAGTTTCCGGAAGATTTTCCGGTCATACTGGCTGATGAGAACCGCCTCCAACAGGTTCTATCTAACTTAATTTCAAACGCGATTAAATATTCTCCCGAAGGGGAAATATGCATCAGTGGTCAGGTCCGGCCAGAATTTGTGATCGTCTGCGTTGCAGATCAAGGTCCTGGGATTGCCCCGGAAGATATCCCGCACATTTTTGACCGCTTCTACCGTTCTCCTGAAGCCGCCCGGCATACCAAGGGAGTTGGGCTGGGATTATATTTGACCCGGGCAATCATTGAAGCCCATGATGGGCGCATCTGGGTAGATCCAGAAAGCGGCAAAGGTGCGCGCATCTGCTTCTCGCTGCCTCGCCAGGAAGACCTTTCCTAGAAAGTAAACCGCAGCGTGCAAACCGCTGGCAAAAAATTTTGCCAGCATTTTTCGTTTTACAGTTCAACGCGGTGGATTTGACAGCGGTGGTATAATCCATCTGTATTTCTTAAAGAATGTGAGATCAAAACACCATGCCGAAAATCCAAACTAACTGTCCACGCTGTAAGTCTCCGCTGATGGCAGACGTGGAACAACTCTTTGACCTGGGAATGGACCCAGAAGCCAAACAGAAACTACTCAGCGGGATGGTCAATGTCATCCACTGCCCTAGCTGCGGATATGAGGGCATGGTCAGCACCCCAATTGTCTATCACGACCCGGAAAAAGAACTCTTGTTAACCTTTTTCCCTTCTGAATTAGGTCTGCCGTTAAACGAACAAGAAAGAATGTTTGGTCCAATCATTAACCAGGTGGTAAACAACCTGCCCATGGAAAAGCGCAAAGGCTATTTATTACGGCCTCAAAGCATGCTCACCTTTCAAACGATGGTAGAGCGCATCCTGGAAGGCGACGGCATCACCAAACAAATGATTGAAGACCAGCAAAAACGTCTGCAGTTGTTGCAGCGAATTATGATGACTGCCAACAAAGAAGACCGTGCCACAATCATTGCCCAGGAAAAAGACCTGATCGATGAATCGTTCTTCTCGATGCTTTCCCGATTAATTGAAGCCACTCTGGCTCAAGGTGACGAGCGCACTGCCCGCGGCCTGGCAGGACTGCAGCAAGAACTGGTTGAACAAACTGAAGTCGGTCAACGGCTGGCTGCTCAGACCGCCGAAGTGCAGCAAACCATTCAGAAACTCCAGGAAGCCAGCAAGGAAGGCCTCACCCGTGAAAAACTGATTGAACTGATGGTGGAAGCTCCCAGCGAAGCTGCTTTATCTACCCTGGTCAGCCTGGTTCGAAATGGGTTAGACTACCAATTTTTCCAAATCCTCACTGAGCGGATTGAAAAATCTGAAGGTGAAACCAAACAAAAGCTGGAAGCCTTGCGGGTATCCCTCCTGGACTTTACCAAGAAAATGGATGAGCAAATCCAGGTAGAAAAAGAAGCTCGCCGGAAATTAATCAACCAGATTATGACCTCCGCCAACGTTGAAGCGGCAATGGAACAAAACCTGGACCGCTATGATGAATTATTTGCAGAAATTTTGCAAGAAGAATTAAAGATCGCCCGCAAATTAGCTGATCTCGACCGGATTTCCCGGCTGAATCGCATGGCGGCTGTGATTGAAAAAGCTTCTGCACCGCCACCGGAGTTCGCGTTCATTGAAGAATTGCTTTCCGTCCCCAGCGGAGAAGAACGCCAGAAGAAGATGGCGGAAAAATCAGAAATGGTTACATCAGAGTTTGTTGAGCTGCTTGCCAATCTGGTCGCCCAGACGGAAGCCCAACAGCAGCCAGCAGAACTGGTAGACGGCCTCAAAGATATTCACCGCATGGCTTTACGCCAGTCTATGGTGAATAATCTCAAGAAGTAATTCCTGGTTGTAACAATAAAACGGGTGCGCATTTTGGAATTGTGCACCCGTTTTTTTTATTCCAAAGCCTGATTTTGTATCTTCAACATCCTGGCATACAATCCATTCATCCGCAGCAGGTCAGCATGGGTCCCACGCTCAACAATCCTGCCATTATTCAAAACCAAAATTTCATCCATTCGTTCCAATTGAACCAGCCGGTGCGTAATTAACAGAATCGAACGCTGTTCAGCAACTTCAAAAATAGTCTCCAACAGCTGCCTTTCATTGATAGCATCCAGGTTTGCTGTTGCTTCGTCTAGAATTAAAATCGGCGCAGAACGCAGTAAGGCACGCGCTACGGCAAGGCGTTGGCGTTCTCCTCCGCTAATCTGTTGGCCTTGCTCGCCAATCCAGGTATCCAATCCCTGGGGCAGGTTGGACAGCCAACTCATCAGGTTTGCCCGCCGTAAAGCATTAACCAGTGCATCTTCGCCCGCCTGAGGATTTGCCAATAGCAGGTTTTGCCGCACTGTCCCGCTAAACAAGGTGGTAGATTGCGGAATGACACTAAAATAGCGGCGCACAACCTCAGAAGGAAGCTGGTTGAGCTCACAGTTCCCCAGGGTCAGGCGCCCGCGTTCATACGGCCAAAAACGCAGCAGAACATTGACAAGGGATGATTTTCCTGCCCCACTTGGTCCAACCAGAGCAATCTTTTTGCCTTCCGGAAGCTGCAAGTCAATATCAACCAATACAGGGAACTCACCAGGATTGTAAGCAAAATGCAATCCATGCACATAGAGATCCGCGTTCAATGGAGACTGTACGGGTTGGTCCGGCTCATGGACTGCCGGAATTGCAGCAGCCAGTTCAAATAACCGCCTGCCTGATTGGAGGCTGCTTTCCAACAATTGAGCCGCCTGCCCCAAAGGATTGACCGCTTCAAATCCGGCCAGGGTCATCATGGCCAACACGGCCAACATCACCCCATCGAAACGATTAGCCTGTACCAGGTTGACTGAAACCCATAAAATAACCCACATTGTTAGATTCGCTGCCAGCAAATTTAATCCCGCCGAGAGGGCGCCGGTCCAGGCTAAACGAGACTGCGCATGGCTGACCGCCTGATTTGCCTGCCTCATTTTATAAACCACAGTCTCTTCTTGGCTATACGCAGATAAATCGCTGATCCCCTGGATGCTTTCTACCAGCAGTGTATTTAACCGGCTGCGCTCATCCACCAATAATTTCCCCGGCCGCCAACTAAGCAGTCGGGCCAAAACTGGCACTCCTGCTCCGCTGATCAATAGCCCAACGATCAAAACCACCCCTAAAACCGGGTGAAACTGCCCAAAAAACGCCCCTAAACCCAATGTGGTGATTAATGCAATTACCGGCGGTGCAACCACCCGCACATAAAAGTTTTCCAGAGTTTCAATATCCGTGATTGCCCGATTTAACAGGTCTCCAGAATGTGTTTGGGTTAATCCAGCCGGAGCCAATGGTTCCACCGACCGATAAAACCAGCCGCGTAATTGGGCTAACAATCGAAAATTCACCGAATGAGAAACCAGCCGCTCCACATAAAGAGAGACACCGCGCAAAATACCAAAAAAACGCACACCAACAATCGCTACCTGCAAATAGGCAATCGAAGGGTGTAAAGCCGCCTTTGCGATTAAATAAGCCGAAGTTCCTAACAGGCCAATACCACTGGCAATTGTGGCAGTGCCAATCAGAATTGAAAGCAGAACCCAGCCCCAAAATGGACGCAAGAAAGCGGTCAACCGGAAAACCGTTTTCATCATCCACCCCCATATTGGCGTACCAGCCGGGCATACGTCCCTTGCGTTGAAATCAATTCAGCGTGCGTACCCCGTTCAATAATTTTGCCCTGAGCCATCACCAGGATTTGATCCGCTGTTGCTGCTGTTGGCAAACGATGTGCAATGACCAGTACCGTACGTTCCTGGCACAATTTGCGCGTGACCTCCTCAATTTCTGCCTCTTGTTGAGGATCAAGGTGAGCGGTTGGCTCATCCAACACCAACACCGGGGCATTAACCAGGAAAGCCCTTGCCAGAGCCAGTCGTTGAGCCTGACCACCGCTTAAAAGCGCACCTCGTTCACCGATTTGTGTGTCATAGCCATCGGTTAAGGAAAGGATGAATGAGTCCAATCCGGCGGCTTTTGCGGCAGTCCGGATTTCTTCTAGACCGGCTTCCGGCCTCCCCAGGGCAATATTTTGCGCAAAACTACCCTGGAATAAATACGGCTGCTGCGGAACCCATGCCACCTGCTTGCGCCAAAGAGTCACAGGAATTGTTTGCATATCCAATCCATTCACCCAAATACCACCAGATTCCGGTTGGACGAATCGCAAAAGAAGCTGAGCCAGGGTACTTTTTCCCCCACCTGACTCTCCGACCAGGGCAGTAATCTTCCCGAAAGATAAAGTAAAAGAAATATCTTGAACGGCAGCCTGTTCGCGTCCAGGGTAGGTATAGGTCAGGTGATTAAATTCAATTTGATACGGGGCTTGCAAATCTTGTTGAGTGGTCGATTTTGCTTGCTCAACCTGAACGTGAACGGGCAAAGGCGTATCCAAGATTTCAAAAATCCGCTGTGCAGCAGTCACCCCAGAAACCCCGGCATGAAATCGCTGGCCTAGTAAACGCAGCGGCAGGTAAAATTCAGGCGCTATAACCAGGATAAAAAAAGCCTGCTCAAACCCTAACCGCCCATATAACAGCCGCAGCCCAATTTCAACGGCGATCACTGCTGTAGAAATTGTTCCAACCAATTCCAGCACCAAAGCAGATAGAAATGTCACCCGCAATACCTGCATCGTGGCCTGCCGGTACCGCTCACTGGCCTGGTCAATCTTGTCCGCTCGTACTTTGCTTTGCCCAAGTAATTTGAGGGTGGTTAATCCCTGTAGGGTATCCAGAAAGAAAGCACTTAAACGGCTAAGAATGCCCCATTGTTTGCGCGTAACATTTTCAGCGGCTTTTCCAATCAAGATCATAAACACGGGGATCAGCGGTGCAGTTAGCAGCAGCACCACCCCAGAAAGTACATCCACCGGAAAAACCAGCGTCAAAATCAATAGCGGGATCAACGCCGCCAGAATTAACTGGGGCAAAAACTGGCTGAAATACGCATCTAAGGCTTCCACACCCTGTGTCAGCGTATTGGAGATTTCTCCAGACTGTTCATTGCGAGCATAGGCTGGTCCCAGCTGCATTAATCGCTGGAACAATTGGGCACGAATTTGCTCCTTGATTTTGACTGCCGCCGCCGCTGCAGACAATTCACTGCCAACTGCGACCAAACCTCGGATTAAAATTATCCCCAGCAACACCCAAAACAAAGATTGAACCTCTGCCAATCCTTGCCCAAGCAAAAATACACGGTTAATTATGGCGCTTAACTGGCGTGCCTGAAAAACAGTTAACAGACCACCTGTAAAGCCCAACAAAATGGTCGCAATCAAGGCTCCCTGCGCCAGTTTCGCCTGACGCAGCAGCCGTGGATCAATGTTCATGCCTTCATTTTATGCGGATTTGTGCTCTTTGGGGTGCGGTTGTACTGGGCTAATCCTTTACGAACCAGCAGCGAAATCACATCAAAGGTCTGCTGAAAAGACAAATTCAATTCACTGGAGATATCTGCCACTGTATGCTCACCATCGATTCGTTCCATAATCTCAAACAGCCGCCGGTGGCCTTCAGGATTAACCTTATAGTCAATAAAAATGCCGTAGCCAGAACAAAAAATCTCGCCTTTAAAATAATTGACTACATACTGATTATTTTCCCAGGCATGGATTAATCCAAGAACTACCTCAAGCGACTGTTCCAATCGATCCACAGTCACTATCTCCGGAGTATCAAAACTAGAGTGATACTCCCGGTAGGGACGGGTAGGAGAGCCGGCTGGCTCTACCCGGGAAATTGAAAGCATGGGCACCCGTACGCCAGGCGCATTAAATTGGCGCTCATCATTGTTAATGACTGTCCGGTAAGCACCCTGGCTGGCCTGGGCATCCAGATCCATCAGTGCGGCATTGAATACTTTGTCTGGCTGGCTTTGAGGTTGGAAAGATCCCTGCAAAGAATGGGGCGAGTCATTTCCAAGCATTTCCAGGAACAAACCGCCAACCGTATCCGGGATTAAATCTTCATGGTGGCTGAGATAAGCCACCGAGCCAATGGTTTCTGGAAGAATCAAGAAACGATATGTGTAATAGGGTTGGGGACCTGCCAGCAATTTACGGGCGGCTTCCAAAGCGACCACAACACCGGTTAAATCATCGTTGACCATTGCCGGATGGCATAAATGAGTCACAATCACAAAAGACTCTTTTGACTGGCCGGGGACAACAATTTCCCCCACTTTCAGCGTGGAAGGTTCAAATGTTGTCCGGATGACAACCCGATATTCTTGATCCTCAAGGCCATCACGCACCTGCTGCGAAGCACATAAACCCCAATCGCGGTCGTAATACTTAAAAACAAAGGGAATGGCCTCTGGCAGCCTGGGGTGGACATGCAGATGTTTTAAGAGAGTCTCACGATCCACCACACCTTCAAATGGCAGCGAATAAGATATCACATGCAGGGGATGATTGGCAAAATCAATAACCCGCCTTCCGTCCAAAGTTTCAAGGAAGGCTTCCTGGCAAGACCACTTCTCGGGGACCCGCCAGGTCCAGCATGCTTCTCCCGTTGGATACTGGTGAATATGCATGGGAACTTCCTTGGACAAGCGATCCAAAGCCCGGTCAAAATCATCGGATACGATATTGCGCTGTAGGAACCACAGCTCCTGGATCAGGTCCATCATGCTGGTCATGAATTGTCTCTCCGCTGATATGATTTAATATCGTTTAGTTGATTGGTATCGTTCGATCGCCTCTGGAGCGTTCCCGACCAGACTCCACGGGTGCTCTGCCAACAAATCATCGGCCGCCTGGACAAAGTCCTTTAATCGGCAGGAGGAAAGCCAGCCATAATTCAATTTTTCGGAATGCCATTGGCCGCGTTCAGTTAAAAGATGCTGGATTGGGTGTAAGTCTAACTCAGGGCCAATTTCCAGGTCACGCACAAACATACGATAGGAGCGCTGCACCCAGGTATCGCCAATTTTGACCTCACCCGTAAATTTTTTCCAATAACGATAAGGAACTTCCGCACGCTGTTCACTGTAATGCACCATAGAAGCCGCCTGAATATCCGCACCAAGCAGCAACAACCTAAAATCTAACTGCAGCATCCGGTCAAATGCAGAATTGGGATCGAATGCCGAGGGCGTATCGCGACCAGTCAGGTCATCACGGTAATGCCCAACCGCTGCCACAGATTGAAGCGGGTGCAATGTTCGAGCAGCCTGCGGTAATTTCCGGACATATTCCGGGAAAACACCCATTCCCTTTGAAGGTGTATTTTGTGGGTCAAAAGGGACCCCGCGTGCAAAATCAAAATTGAAAGCAGGCACAACAACCGTTCCATCCGGGCCTAATACATCAGATATCACCTGCCAATACATTCCCACCCCATCAGCCGGTTTGCCTAAAAACTGGATAGCAGAGTGGATCAGCAAACCATCTCCGGATTGAATTCCAATTCTGGTTAATGCATCAAACACCTGCGCTCTGGTTACTTCCAGCATTTACTCCTCCAAATTCATTGAGCGGCGTACCTGGACTAATTCAGTTTCAAACCCCTGCGCATGCCAGAAAGCCACTCCGCCCTGGTTTGCGGCCATCACCTGCACCTCAACTGAGTGAACTTGCTGCCGCTGGAATTCTTCCAGCGCCAAAGCCACCAAACGCGCAGCCACTTTTTGCCCGCGCAGGCTTTCTGCAACGTACAAATCACTGATTTCTCCCACCATCACTCCGCCCAAATAGGCCGGAGTTCGCTTAACTCTTGCCAAGAGAAATCCACTGATTTGACCGTCCAATTCCGCCACCCATAAATAACTGAACCGGCCAAGCGTTCGCTCAAAAGATGCTGTCCAGGCAGTGGGACTTTGCTCATCCAGTGGAAAGGCTAATCCAACTTTTTGGTGGAAGAACTGCAATTCCTGCCACAGCACCGCCGCTGCTGGCAGGTCGTCCTTTAGCCCTGGACGGATAACAATCTCGCTCAAGCCACAGCCTTCCGCACAGCCTCTGGCCAATTTTGTGGATCAAATCCATACTGAGCCAGGAATGCATAAGCCATGCGTTCCAAGCCAAAGGCAATACACCCGGTATGCGCGGGTCCACCCTCAGGCAAAGTGATATTCAAATGGCGGCCGAAGAAATCTTGATGATAGTTATAAGAACCGACCGCTAAGGTGCTGTCTTTAAATGGCAGCCGGGCGCGGATTTCAAATTTCAATTGAAAAGCGCTCTGGAAAGCAGTTTGCTGTTTGAACTCACCAATAAAAAATGGGTCGGTCGCTGTTTCCACCTGGTATGCCAGGCCTAATTCAGCCAATATTTTTTGCATCCGCTGGCGGCCAATTTCCCGTTGGTCCAGAACATATTGCTGGGGACCTACAAAGATGATCTCGCGCATGGTGAAATTCCACAACCGCTCTAATGAAACCAGGTTGCTTGATTCATAACGGAAGCAATTCCCTACCGCAGTAGCCACCAACTTGCCGTCTGGCAATGGTTTATCTGCCAGAGTGAAATAAAGGTGGTAACAAACCGCCGGAGAAGCCAGGGTATTGATTGATGAAAAAGAATCCATGGCTGTATTTAAACCGTGCTCCCCGCAGCAGGCATGTTCGGCAAAATCCTCAATCACTTCCAAATCTTCACGCAAATGCGTCACAAAGGTCAGAGAATGCGGAAAAGCCCGAAAGTAACCTACGCGCTCCAGGAACTTGCCAGAAATCAAGGTCGGGAAACGATAGGGCTTTGCTTCAAAAGAATCTGCCAGTTCCACAAAACGAGATTCCAGATAAGCAATTAATTTGCTGAGCAGCGGCCCAAGCGTAAAAATACCTTGTCCTTCTTGAAATAACTCACCACTAGCCAGCAATTGATCCATCGGGTCTTGCTGATAGGGAATCGGGCGGTCAAGGTGTTCTTCTAAAACTTGAATTTTCGGCTTCCGTGCGCCTTTTGCCATTGAGCGCACAATCCGCTGAACTTTTTCTGTAATTTCAGCCTGATGCGTTTCATCCAAAACCGATTTTAAAGTTAGCGTAATCGATTGCCCATTCGCAGCAACCGCTGCCTGTTCAATCTGTTCATCCACATAAGCCAGCTTCGATTGAATTTCACGGGTCAAAAAATCAGGGATAAGCACTTCAGGGGTAAGATGCAATTCAAATTTAATCATGTTCGCGCTCCGCTAAGTAAGCGCACAGAATGGGCAAACTAGTCAACTGTGCAATATTCTCTGTGGTGATCTCAACCCCAAAGCGATCTTCCATGGCCATCATCACATTCATATGCCCCATTGAATCCCATTCGGGAATATCTCCATAAGCCAGGTCAACCGTTATTTGATCCGGCGAGACCTCTAACGCCCCAGCAACAACTTCTTTGACCTGTTCAAACCAGCTTTGTGTGCTCAATGGATATTTTCCTTTCTTTCTTGCTCTTTGGAACAGTTTAGAAATGATTTGACAGATTGATTACGATTTGTCATCTTCCCAAACCAATTGGGGATTATACCACACGGGTTAAACATGAATATTGGCGTATCTTTTTGGGGAGGAATGGCGTTTTAACCAGTAACAATTGACCGATTTTCTGCCAGGCGAGTTAATGACATAATCATACCGGTACCCAACCTGAGTATTCAGGTATTCGCCAGACCCATCCTATTTTTTGAGGTAATAAAAATGCACGAGACGCTTGCTCTGAATTTCACCCGCAGGCTCGGTATTCGCCAGGGGTGGCTCACTAACTTTGCTTTTGTTGTGTTAGGAACTTTGATTGTGGCTTTATTAGCACAGGTCAGAATTCCGCTTCCCTTCACCCCTGTTCCCGTGACTGGCCAGACATTGGGTGTTTTACTGGTAGCCGCAGCACTGGGATTTCGCCGCGGAACTGCCAGCCTGGGATTGTATGTAACCGCTGGCATTGCTGGATTACCCTTTTTCACGGGCGGCGGTGCAGGTCTGGCTGCTCTTACTGGCCCAACCGGTGGTTACCTGGTTGGTTTTGTGGCCGCTGCTGCTCTGGTTGGATTTCTGGCTGAGCGCGGTTGGGACCGCACCTGGTATAAAGTTGCTGCCTTATTCAGCCTGGGAAGCCTGGTGATCTATTTCTTTGGCGCAGCCTATTTATCCACCCTGATCGGGCTGGATAAAGCCTGGGCAGCCGGGGTTCTCCCATTCATTCCAGGAGATATTCTCAAAGCCGCTCTGGCCGCCTGGATACTGCCCGCAGCCTGGAAATTAGGCGCTAAAGAATAATCCTTTCGATAAGATGCAAAAAACAACCTGCCCAAACAATTGAGGCAGGTTGTTGCGTTATATTTATGAGAGATATTACATTTCTGGTGCTTCGGCTGGTCCTAACGTACTTCGATTGGCTTCAATAAATTCACGCACCGCCTGGCGTAATTCACGCCCAGCATCATGATAGGCTCGATGCGCTTCGCGAAGTTTTGCGCCGGCTGTCCGGACAGTATCCGCAGCAATTTTCAAATCGGTCACTTTCCCCTTATCATCAAAACCGGCATGGGTTTCAAGTACTGCCGCAGCCTCATCGCGCAGCGGGGCTATCGCGGCGGCGCTGCTCTTATAGGCGGCCAGTGCGGCTTCTACTTTACTGGTATCAAGCCCTTTAGCCTGTGCTTTTGCGATTAATGAATTGGTTTTTTCAACGACAGTAGGAATCCGGCCAAGATCCCCATCCAGGTGAGCCAACAAATCATTTTCTCGTTTGAATGCTTTCTCCAGGATGGCTTTTCGTGGCCCCCAACCATTCCCGTTTTCTGAGTTTGGCGGGGTATCTTCCTGGATAGCAGATGCTGCAACTGTGCCGGTAGGTAGAGCAAGCGCCAAAATTCCACCGATTACCACAATCAAAGTCAAAAGGCTGGTTAATTTCAAAATACTCGATTTCATGTTTTCCTCCATGCAAATATTCTTGTTGAACAAGGTCTTATGAATTCCAGTATAGGAGGGTGACGTAAGCTGAGTATTTTGCACTTGTAAAATCAATGTAAAAAATCCCGGTAAAGCTACACCGGGACTGGCAATTCTGGCTAGTTGATCTGCTAAAGCATCGATTTGATTTGGTCAATCGCTGGAACCACCCCAGGATCCACCCCATAAGCCATTGCCAGGTAATACGCCGAGTAATCACCAAACTGAACCAGTGTCCAGAGTTGAGCCAGGCGAGACTCACCGCTGGCATTCACAAAATCGGTGCCAACACCTTCCAGCATAAAATGCTGCTGGGTAAGCTGTGAGCGCAATTGATTACGGGGATGATCTGCACTCGATCGCAAAAAAATCACCAGGCTGTGCGGTAAAACCTCAACAGGTTGTGTGGTCCCTTCAACAAAGTTGTAATCGAGGTTAGGCAGCACCTCAAATTGCGCACCTGATTTGGCTAATTCATTTAATTGTTCTTTCCAACGGCGCGCCACAGGCTGAAGAACACCAGCACCAACTACGGTGATCCAACGTCCCATCATTTGCCCAGCCATCCGTTTGGCCGGATTTTTATTCACAGGAGATTGCGCCTGGATCAATTCTTTCTGGCTTCGCAAAGCTTTGACAGCCTCATCAATTTCTTTGCTGGGATTCGGGATCAAGCCTAAGCGAAAAACCAATGCCAGCAGCAAACCAAAATTCACTCCAACCGCCATTCGAGAGGGACCAGGATGTGCATACTGCCAGACGGTATAACCAGCCCCAGTGAGACCCTCACTTAACATACCGCCAGTTGTAATACCGAGGATTGAGCATCCAGCCTGATGAGCCTGATCAATTGCCGTTAGGCTTTCTTCGCTATTCCCCGCAAAAGAAATCGCCACAACCAGTGTCTCAGGTCCTGCTGCCCAGGCAGGTAAAACATAGTCGCAATACACAATGACCGGAATCGTGGAAAACGGCTCAATATACCTGGCCAACAGCTCCGCTGCAGCCGCGGAACTGCCTGCGCCTACCAACACCACCCGTGAAAGCGATTGAAATGCAGGCAGCGGCTGGATCAGGCCATATTTCCAACCCTGCTCAAGTTGCTCTGGTAATTGGTCAATTTGATGGAGGAGTTTGGATGAGTCAAGGGCAGCGAATTGGTTTGCGTTATCAAGAATCATGTTTAACTCCTCATAAAATTTATGGGATCAGCCAGGTTAAAAACTCAAAATCGATGCTTTGATTTCCGGAATCGATATTTGTAATTTTAATATACCCAGGAAGTCCCTGGCTGGTACGGTAACACAAATAGGAATTGACTACAGTGGATTCCACCGTATAGGGCAAATCACTTAATGTAGCTCCACGGCAATCAACCTCACGAGGTAAATCTTGCCCATACAAACCAAGCCGTGAATTATTGATTAAATTCAACTTAAGCTTGCCATCATCGGAGACAACCAGCTGCACATCATCATCCTGTTGGCTTTGATTTATGCTGCCAGAATCCAGGTCAAAGGTCATTTCCAGACTTAATCTTTGGGTTCCGCTGGAATAGATAGAAGGCGTGGCTGTTGGTGTTGTCGTCGGTAATGCAGTCGGTGTGCTGACCTCAACCACTTCAATCATCACCCAAAACGGCGAATTGCCGTCAGGACCAATCCCAAAATATTTTCCTTCCGGATTACGCAGCATCCAATAGCTGGAATAGGATCCCGGCGTATTCGGAGCCACCATATCCACTACGATATCAACCGATTGCCCTGGTGAAATCGTTTTAGAAAAATATTGTTCTGTAGCTGCCGCGAAATCTGAGCCAGAAAAATGGACCACAGCGTAATTTGAATCCCAGGAACAGCTCCCCCGGTTGGTTAATCGCCAAATTTTGGTAAATGAAGAGCCTGGAAAAAATTTATCCCCATCAAAAACAGTAACATCTAAAGGCACCCCTGGGGCTGCCCGGTCACAATTTTCAACCATTGCCACGGTATTGGTAACGGACTGATCCCCAGCCTGCGGTGATGAGGTATTCATTATGACTACGGGGGTTGGAGTTTCCGCAGGGTTTGTAGGTTCCAACTCAGCAGAATCCGTAGAGGCTGCAGCTGCTTCCGCCAAAACTGCTTGAGCAGTTAATGCAATTGCCGTTGGATCAATGAGATTTAATTGTGAAACCGGCAAATTACAACTGGTTACGGTTAGCCCGGCAGTGAATAACGCCAGGAAGATAAACTGATTTTTGGCACGCAATGCGTTACTAAAGCTCCGTAAAAACAACCCTGCACGAAAAGTGTTTGCGAGGTTAAAGGATCAGGGTTTGTTAAAATTCATATTACCATGATTCTGCAGGCGCAGTCAGGATAAGCTGCACCAACAAGCCCGTAATTTTACTCCTGTTCTGCTTTTTCGAGGAGATATCAGCTGATTAATCTACCGGAAAAATCTTGACAATTTAAGTATAATTAAACGAAAGCATTAGTTATTCTAGAGGTGAGGATGTCCGCTGTACCAAATCCACCCATTAATTATTGGAAGTATTCAACAAAAGGTTGGGAATATATTGATTCGCACATAATCCAGGAATCTCATGTCAGCCTGACAGTCAATGGCGAAGTCTGGCTTACCTGGATGTGCACCCCCACAGACCTTGAAGCGCTTGCTGTCGGTTTTTTATACAACGAAGGGGTTATCAACGATATAAAAGAAGTAGAAATCGTCCGCCCGTGTGAAAATCTGACCAATATTGACGTTTGGCTCAACCATCCTGTCACCAAACCAATCCACTGGAAGCGAACCTCGGGGTGCGCAGGCGGGCAGACCAGTGTAAAAGAAATTTCCTCAGAACAGCCCAGCCAGTTTGCATCGATTATTCAGCCCGAAAAGCTATTAAGATGTATGGATCAATTATTAGACGTTCAGGAGTTATATCGCGAAGTTCGCGGTGTGCATTGCTCAGCCCTAAGCGACGGTGAAAAGATACTGGTTCGGGCAGAAGATATTGGCCGCCATAACACACTCGATAAAGTGTCTGGATGGGTATTGCTGCACAAAATTCAAACTACACAGAAAGTGATCCTCACAACAGGACGGATCAGTTCAGAAATGCTGCAAAAATCTGCGCGCTTAGGCGCAATGGTGATCGTCTCGCGTACCTCACCAAGTTCGCTATCCATTCAATCCGCAGACAAATTAGGTATCACCCTGATAGGGTACGCCCGCCGAAATCAATTTAATGTCTATACGCACCCAGAACGGCTTCAAGCGCCATGCCAGGTGGATTTAACATCCCCTCCCGAGGTACTTCCTTCTATTTAGCCTGAGATGCAGCCAGTTTCTCTGCCTGATGCAGCTCTTCAGGGGTATTGATATTGATAAACCCTTGCAAATTGGGATCATATTGGATGATCTCCTCAACCTGCATTTTATACACCTTCACCTCAGAAAACCATGAAATCATCCGGCGCTGGTCGGTTTCAATAGCTTTTTGAATGGCAGGCAAACAGGTCTCTTTCCGGTACACCGCGTGAAACGGTTCCATACCAACCGGAGTATCCGGGATGATTACATCATAATCTCCTGACTCCAGTAAGGAAAACTGCGCTTCTAACAAATAACGATTCACAAAAGGCATATCACAAGCAATGACCCCAACCGATGGATAACGAGCAGTGAAAATCGCCGTATATAACCCCCCCAGCGCTCCCCTGCCCGAAAAAACGTCCGGTATCAAGGGCAAGGCTAAAAACTCAAATTCTGCCGCACTGTTCGTGGTGATGAATACCTCCGCGGCAACTCCTTGAACGCGGTTGACCACCCTTTCTACCAATGGCTGGCCTAAAAAGGGTAGCAACGCCTTGTTGACCCCCATCCGTCTCGATTCACCACCTGCTTGAATGACTATTGTTCGCATAATTATATATAATTATAATTGGAATTGTACGAATTAGTCCCTTACATCACTGCCCAGTCACTACCCAAAACAAAAACAACCATAACCAGCTCAGAAGGAGACTGCATGGCTGAACTTGACTTATTTCCTTTGCGCGGAAAATTAACCGAGATGTCTTCCCAAGGTAGGACGATGTTAATCCCGGCTTTGTACGCAGCCCAGGAACTTTACGGGTATATCCCTGAACCTGCTGCTGCCGAAATTGCCAGGACTTTGAATGTTCCCCTGGCCGATGTTTATGGGGTAATTGATTTTTATACTTTACTTTACCGGGAACCCGTAGGAAAAACAGTCATTCATGTCTGCAATGACCCGGCCTGCGCTATGGCGGGCGCAGACGGGGTTTTCAAACGAATGACACAAAAAATTGAGCTGGATACCGCCCAATTTGCGGGTTCGCCCACAATCACCGTAGAACGAGCGCCCTGCCTGGGCTTGTGTGAACATGCTCCGGCTGCACTGATCCAGGGTGCACCCGTTGCACAGGCAGATACGCAAACCTGGGAAGATTTGGTAGCAGGGAAGGGGAAACGTCCGCACAGTATTTTAGGAGGAGATATTTCGCTTCTCACCGCAAACTGCGGATTAGGGCATACGGTTCCATTACAAGAATATATGCAGCGCGGCGGGTACCTTGCCTTACGCAAAGCCCTCAAAATGCAGCCGGTTGAATTGATTGAAATGGTAAAGCAATCCGGGCTGGTAGGGCGCGGCGGTGCTGCCTTTCCAACCGGTCTGAAATGGGAGGGCGCTGCCCGCGCAGCAGGCACAACCAAATACGTTATCTGCAACGCAGATGAAGCAGAACCGGGCACCTTTAAAGACCGGGTCTTATTGGAAGACGATCCTCACACCGTGCTGGAGGGGTTAATCCTTTCAGCCTATGCCATAGGCGCACAAAAAGGGTATATCTACATCCGTGGTGAATACCTGCTGCCTTACCAGATTATGAGCCATGCGCTTGAAGAAGCTCGAGAGGTTCATCTTCTTGGGACCAACATTCTGGGAACAGATTTTTGTTTTGATGTTGAAATTCGCCGCGGAGCTGGTGCGTATATTTGCGGCGAAGAAACTGCCCTGTTTGAATCGATTGAAGGCAAACGCGGTTTTCCGCGCGTAAAGCCGCCATTTCCCACCACCCACGGCCTGTTTGGGAAGCCAACCGTGATTAACAATGTGGAGACCCTGGCAAATATTCCCCTAATCATCCGCAAGGGGGTTCAAGCATATCGAGCGATTGGCACAGAAAAATCACCCGGTCCAAAATTATTCTGTGTTTCCGGTGATGTAGTTCGGCCGGGGCTTTATGAAGTTCCCTTTGGCACAACATTTCGCCATTTACTCTTTGACCTGGCAGGCGGAATGCGGCCGGGGCGCAGTTATCAGGCAGCCTTATTTGGCGGCGCAGCCGGTGCATTTGCCACCCCGCAGAACCTGGATGTCCGTTTATCCTTTGAAGATTTACGCGCTGCCGGTTTACCGCTGGGTTCCGGTGTGATCACTGTTTTTGATGACACCCGTGATCTTCGCGATATTCTTTTCCGCCTGACTCGCTTTTTTGCTGAAGAATCTTGTGGAAAATGTTACCCATGCCAGTTAGGCACACAACGCCAGCATGAAATTATGGCTCGCATCCTCAGTGGAAGAACTTTACCTGAAGACTTCAACCGGCTTCAGGATGTTGGCTGGACAATGACTGATGCCTCGTTATGCGGGCTGGGTCAAACAGCCGCATCCGCAGTTCTATCCGCGATGAAGCACTGGCCAAAATTATTTCAGCCCGGCAAACATTAATTCGCCACCCATGATTTTCGATAAGGAACCCAGGAATGGCCAATTTAATCTCATTAATTATTGACGACCATGAAGTCAGTGTTCCTGAAGGCACCACCATTCTGAAAGCAGCGCAAGGTATTGGTGTTGAAATTCCTACGATCTGCTATCACGATT
>JAJUJY010000090.1 GCA_029265085.1 Chloroflexota bacterium | reverse complement strand
GTCGATTAAAGATATTATGGCGCACCTGATGATGTGGGAATCAGAAACGATCACCCTCCTCTATCAGGCTCGCCAGGGGCAAAAACCGACTACAGTTCACTTCAAAAACATTTCGGATGACGAACAAAATGCCATCTGGCATGAAACCGCCAAAGATCGTCCTTTGGAGCTGATCTGGCAGGATTTCACTAACATCCGCAAACAAACGATCCGGCGAGTAGCTGAATTTAATGAAAAAGAATTGACTGATACCAATCAATTCTCATGGCTTAAAGGAAATTCCTTGTTGAATCTGGTTGTAGATTATATTATCGATCATGAAAATGCTCACGCCGAACAAATTAATTTGTGGCGTGAGCAAAACCAGATCTAAGTTATTATTAACTGCCGAACGCTTCTTCGTAATCCTGAATAGCGGCTTCAACCACCTTCATCGCATAATCTGCGTTATACACAGATTCGATAAAGGTTTGTGCCTCTTTTCCGGGAACAAGTTTATACGTGCTGAAATAATGGCGTAAACGCTCAACCAACACATCCGGAAGATCGGTGATATCATTCGCCTTCTCCCAGAATTTATCATTGTTAAGCACAGCAATGATCTTGTCATCCGCCTCGCCGTTATCAATCATCAACAGACCACCAATTACACGAACCTGTAAGATTACTTCCGATTTTGAAATCGGGCGTTCAGAAATGACACAAATATCTAAAGGATCGCCATCTCCGCGAGCTGCCGATGGCGACATATCCCCAACGCGTGTGCCGCAATATGTGCGTGGAATAAACCCGTATAACGTTGGTGGCTGTGAAGAACTGCGCTGCGGGCGGTCAACCTTCAGATAACCGGTGGTTTTATCAACCTCATATTTGACCAGGTCAAATGGGGTAATTTCAATATATGCATTTAAGATCTTTGGGGGCTGCGGGCCAATTTCTAGCCCATGCCAGGGATGTGGACGCCAACGGTAGAATGGATTTGGAAATGACAAGGTTAATCTCCATTCAGATATCAGAATATAGCTAATTATAAACCAATCATGCAAAAAACATTCCATATCGATGTAAGGCAGAAAAATGTGCAACCAATATTCGCCAATCCCCCGTAGTTTTGCAAAAATTCCTTCTTGACAAAATATTTTTTCTGCTTATAATCAGACAAAATCAATAAGAAAAACGTTGATGAGGACGAGTACGCAGCGCTAAGGCGGTACAGAGAGCAGAGATTGGTGAGAACCTGCCCGTACAGTGGTGCCGAATGGACCTCGGAGTTGCAGGGTGAACGCATAAGCAAGTAGCCTGAGCCGGAGATGCCACCGTTATCAAGGTAAAGAGTATCGTGATTTTCTTCACCGTACTCGCAAGAGTGAGGCTGGCCTTTTCCCCCTTGTGTGCTATCACCAGGGGATTTTTTTATCAACAGGTAAGCCTAACTGGGGTGGTACCGCGGATCAATGTTCGTCCCCAACGACATTGATCCGCTTTTTGTTTAATGACTTTCTCGGAGGTGACAGATGAACCCACAACCCAATCGAATTCTTACTGGACATCGTCCCACCGGTCCCCGCCACATTGGCCACCTGGTGGGAACTTTGACCAACTGGGTCAAGCTGCAAGAATCCCATCAGTGTTTCTTCCTGGTGGCAGACTTGCATGTTTTAACCACAGATTACCAGCATCCAGAGCGAATTCGGAGCAACAGTCTGGAAGTGTTAACCGATTGGCTAGCAGCCGGAATTGATCCGGAAAAATCCACCATTGTTCTCCAATCAGCGGTGCCGGAACATACACAGCTTTCCATCTTGTTTAGCATGCTGGTCACGGAAGCCCGGTTACACCGGGTGCCGACCTACAAAGAACAAATCATTGAGCTGAAATTACAGCCATCACTAGGTCTGCTGACCTACCCCGTCTTGCAGGCTGCCGATATATTGCTCTATAAATCCGATACGGTTCCAGTTGGAGAAGATCAGCTTCCACACATTGAGCTTTCTCGAGAAATAGCTCGCCGTTTCAACCAGATTTACGGCCAAACCTTCCCGGAACCCGAAGGGCTCCTCTCCAGGGTCCCCCGCTTACCGGGCATTGATAACCGGACAATGCATGCATCTTATGGCAACACCATTTTATTAAAAGACACCCCCGAGGAAACTACTCGGAAAGTCATGAGTATGTATACCGATCCTAGCCGGCTGCATGCTGCCGATCCGGGGCACGTTGAAGGCAATCCTGTGTTCGTGTACCTGGATGTTTTTGATCCGGATCATGAACTGATCGAAGAATATAAAATCCGGTATACGCAAGGCAAAATTGGTGATGTTGAGATCAAACGCCGCCTGGCCCTGGTGCTGAATGAAGCATTGGCTCCATTAAGAGAACAGCGTCAAAAATTTGCCGGCCAGACCAGCCTGTTACGGGATATTTTATATTCCGGCAGCCTGAGTGCGCGCCAGGTTGCAAAAAACACATTGGAAGAAGCCCAACAAAAAATGGGATTGACACTTGGATTAGCAATCCAACCAGATTCGGTTGAAAACACAAATCCGCAAGGGATTTTCTGCTAATCCGCAAGACCAAATCATTTACTAATCCATGATGAGATTTCTTTAGAGGAGTTTACCATGTTTGACCAGACCCGCTTTATTTTGAACGAATCCGACTTGCCAAAGTTTTATTACAACGTGTTAGCCGACAGCCCGGTCCCCCCCGCCCCTGTCTTAAATCCGGCCACCAAAGAACCCGTTACACCTGACTTTTTATCGGCGATTTTCCCAATGGAAATCATACTGCAAGAGGTCAGCCAGGAACGCTACATCGAAATTCCGGAAGAAGTACGTGAAGCATACAAATTATTCCGCCCAACGCCATTGATTCGCGCCCGCCGTTTGGAAAAGGCACTAGGCACACCTGCTCATATTTATTTCAAGTATGAGGGATCATCCCCTTCGGGAAGCCATAAATCCAACACTGCCCTGGCACAGGCCTATTACAACAAAATTTCCGGTACAAAAGCCCTCACCACGGAAACTGGCGCAGGGCAATGGGGTTCAGCCCTCTCGATGGCCTGTCAATTTTATGACCTGGACCTGGAAGTTTACATGGTGAAAGTATCCTATGAACAAAAACCCTACCGGCGATACCTGATGGAGACCTACGGCGCGCAGGTATATGCCAGTCCTTCTACCCGCACAAATGCAGGCCAATCGATCCTGGCACAAGACCCAAACAGTCCTGGCTCTCTTGGGATTGCTATTTCAGAAGCGGTTGAAGTTGCTGCGACTTCCAATGGCCAGAAAAAATACAGTCTTGGATCTGTCCTGAATCATGTTTTAATGCACCAAACGGTCATCGGCGAAGAAGCTCTTAAACAGATGGATATGGCGAATGAATATCCCGATGTGGTGATCGGTTGCGTAGGTGGCGGTTCAAATTTTGGCGGTATCGCTTATCCATTCCTGCGGGAAAATTTACGCAACGGCCAGCGTACCCGCCTTTTGGCAGTTGAACCATCCGCAACACCTTCACTCACCCGGGGTATTTATGCCTTTGACTATGGTGACACAGCCCAAATGGCACCCATTGTTAAAATGCACACCCTGGGGCATTCTTTTATACCGCCGGCAATCCATGCTGGAGGACTACGCTACCACGGTATGGCCCCCAGTATCTGTGCATTGTACGATGCAGGACTGATCGAAGCGGTAGCTGTCCCTCAAAAATCTGTTTTTGAGGCAGCAGTATTATTCGCCCGAACCGAAGGAATTTTGCCAGCCCCTGAGTCTTCGCATGCCATTCGAGCAGCCGTGAATGAAGCGCTTGCTGCTAAAGAGACCGGCGAGAAAAAAGTGATCTTATTCAACCTTTCTGGACATGGGCATTTCGATTTATCCGCATACAATGCTTACAATACGGGTCAATTGGAAGATTATGAAATATCCGAAAATGAAATTCTAGCAATTCCTGAACGTTTACCCGTTATTCCTGAATATATGAATGCATAAACATCAGCAGCTTTTTCATTCTCTTCTCCTGTGAAAGCAGCGGGGTTCTGATCGAAACCAGAACCCCGCTGCCATGTCAATTCATAAAGAATTATTCTATTGTTTTTTCTCTAATTCCTGCAGCAACTTCTCATCTTGTCGTAAATTTCGCCAACGGACAATCAGGCTAACCAGGTAAACCAACATGGTACCGAAAATCACCACATAACCAGCCGTAAAATATGAAACCGTATTTGCCGGACCTTCCATCGTTTCCTCCTATTATCCTTGCAGACGCAATTTCATCTGTTCAACCCGTTCAGCCAGTTTGCCCAGGCGGATACGATGCCAGAGCAAAGAGATATATACAAAAGTAAATGTAAGCAAGCTGAACAAGAATGTTTGCAACATGGGGGTGGTCATATCAAATGCGCCCTGCGCTGTCGGGTCGTTGCTGCCAATAACAACTGGATGAATGGTGCGGAAAATGCGAATGGAGAAGAAAGTTAAGGGAACACTCAAGAAACCTACAATCGCATAAACAGCTCCAAACCTTGCCCGTCGTTCCGGCTCTTCAATCCCCTGGCGCAGCATCAGGTAGGCAGCATAGACCAGCTCCATAATGGTGGCAGTAGTCAACCGAGGATCCCAGGTCCACCATGTATTCCAGATTGGGCGTGCCCAAATTGCCCCGGTAATCACATTGATCAATGTAAAAGCGATCCCAATTTCAACTGAAGCCAATCCAACCAGGTCCCAGATAGATTTTTTTGTGATCAGGTAAATCACACCCGCAGTAGCCGCCACAAAAAAGCTCAACATGCCGATCCAGCCCGCTGCCACATGGAAATAAAATACTTTTTGTACTGCACCCATTACTTTTTCTATCGGTGCATAGAAAAACACCATCGCGGTAGCTGCCAGTAATGTTCCGACAGAAATTACATCAATGAGCTTTAGTAATTTTGGCCTGTTCTCCATTTTCGACACCTCCTTCGTATCTGAATATTATTCCTCGACCACGAAATCAAACACCATAAATGCAACTGCGGTGAATAAGATATCATAGGTAATCAACAAGTTAAGCCAGGGTTGGATATCAACCATTTCTAACCCTTGTAAATACCCGCCCGTCGCTTTGACCGCCGCAACAACAACGGGAACCACCACCGGGAAAAGTAAAATCGGTAGCAAAATATCTCTCGTACGCGCCTGCACAGCCATACTTGCCAGCAGTGTCCCCACAGCAACATAACCCTCTGAACCAAGCAAAACTACTAACAACAGCCCGGGGATAAACAGATTGGTGTTGTAGAGCACGCTGTACACAGGTAAAACAATTACCGCTACCAATAGAATAAAAATCCAATTGGCCAGCATCTTGCCAAAATAAATGGCTGAGCGGTCCACTGGAGCAAGCAGCAAACCATCCAGACAACCTCGATCCTTTTCAACCGCAAGCGACCGGTTCAATCCCAATGTGCCTGCAAAAGTAAATGTTACCCACAGCACTCCGGCAGTCACATTGGCCCGTTCTTGCGATTGAAGTTCTAATGCAAAGTTAAAAATAAAGATCACCAGTAAGGCAAAAACAAACATTGCCGAAATTAATTCACGGCTGCGCAATTCTGCTGCCAAATCTTTCCAGACCACAGCACTCAAGGAGCGGAAAAACGATTTCAACCCGTTCATTGTTTCGCTCCCTGGCTGTTTTGTTCTAAAGAGCGCCGGTAAAAAGCAAGCAAACCATCGCGAGGCAGGCTTTTGCGATCGATCGAGGCCTGAATTTGGCCTCTTGAAAGCACATCAAACCGGGTTGCTAAATCCTCAATGCGTGTCAAGTCATGCGAGGTCATCACCACCGTGCGGCCGCGTACAGCAACTTGCTGCAAAACATGATCGAGCATATCACAGGCATCTTGATCAAGCCCGGTATGAGGTTCATCCAAAAGCAGCACCTCTGGATCATGTAAAATTGCCCGCCCAATTGCCAGGCGCTGCTGCATACCCCGCGAAAAAGTTCGCACCAGGTCGCGTCTTCTCCCACCGAGTCCCACCAAATCAAGCACTTCACCAATCCGATTAGTAAGATCTTGCACACCGTACATACGCCCATAAAAGCGCAGATTTTCTTCGGCACTCAAATCACCGTACAACAATGGTTGGTGTGAAACCACGCCTAAACGCTTCCGTACGGCAGAGGCTTGCTGCGGAAGAGCATAACCTGCAATCCATAATTCACCCAGGCTAGCCCGAGAAAGGGATGCAAGAATACGCAAAAATGTCGTTTTTCCTGCCCCATTTGGGCCAAGCAAGGCAACAAACTCTCCCTGGGCAACTTGGAATTCCAAATTGCGTAAAACCACTTTGGGACCAAATCGTTTCACAAGATGATGGACTTCGATGATATTCTGCATCGCCATTTTTTACATCACATTCCGCAAACGATCTTTTAATTCTGCACGGCGCTGTTGATAGGCTTCTTCAGGTAATTCACCTTTCCGGTATAACTCATCCAGTGCAATGATGGCATCCATGATATCATCGGCGGTTTCCTCAGCAGCCGCTGGTTCTACAGATGGAACAGGGACTGTTTTGCGGCGTTTTACAAAGAAGTAATAGCCCACAGCCAACAGCACTGCCACCATCGCGATAGAACCAATAATCAAAGTGGTCGTATCCCCGGCAGTCACTTGAGCGCCATTTTTAGGTTTGCCTGAAAGATTAAAATTAATGGTTGAATCGGGTGCTAAACTGGACGCTGAGTATAAATTCAAATTAAAACCTTGAACCTCACGCTGTCCCATATATTGAAGCTGATCACTTTCCAATTTCACACCGTTGGTCGGCATCATCACAACGGCGGCATCCACCTGCACAGGCACTGTAATGTCGATTTTCATCTTGCGCTGATAGGGCAGATCATATGCAAACAAAATCTGGAAACCTTCACCTGGGTAAAGCTGTCGGGTATCGCCAAAACCGGTTTCTGTTTCCACATATTGATCGCCTAAAACACCATCCTGGAATTGCAGATTGGTGGCTCCTTCTGGGAGTGTGTATTGAAGTACAGGCTCGCCCGGGTTGTTTGCGACAATAATTTTGTCACTTGAATTGCTCATGATAAACAATTCAACCACCTGGACAACTTCGGGATTGGTGAAGTCCAGAAAAACATGCATACGGTCAGCTTTTAGCCCAGACTTATCTGTTGTTGTTGCATAAATTGGGATTTCTATATTTACCGTATCACCCAAAACATCGGCCGCATGAACCGCGTCTGAGTTGTAAACAATCCCTTCATATTCCAAAGAAGCCAGGAAAATCCGCCCTTCTTTTATTTCAACATCAGAAAACTCGAAGGTTCCATCCGATTCTACAGTTGCAGATTTTTCTTCGGATAGCGCCATTCCATCAAAGGCCTGGAGATTAACCAGCAGGTCATTTGGCAAAGTCATTTCAGCGGGAAGATTTAATTTTCCCAAAATCTTAACCATCCCTGGCCTTGCAGCGACTACGGTTTCTTCAGGTTGCTGCTCGGAAAGCGGGGTTTTCTGGACAGATTCGGATGAGTTCAAAGAGGCAAAAGAAAGGGAACGGATATAGGCTGTCACAGCCCAGACATCATCCTGGGAAAGTTTTCCATTGTAGGCTGGCATCTGGTCATCCAAGCCGTTTTGAATCACAGCAACAATTTCATCCGCAGATAATTGTGCTAATTTCGATGAATCGGCTACCCAATTGGGTGTAATGCCATTGCCCTCACCCAGGTCGCCGTGACAGCCAGCACAATTCGCTGTATAAACACTTTGTCCCAAGGTTAAATCCGCATCCGACTGGCTTAACACGTAGGCATATGCGACCACATCCCAGCGTTCTCGATCACTTAAACTGCGGAATCCTGGCATGAAGCGTTCCAGGTTCCCATTGGTAACAATGTTATACCAATCGACCGGCCGGCGAGTGTTCGCCAAAGCAGCATCACCGATTGGGGCAACCGGCACGGATAATTGAGCAGCTTGAGGTCCGTCACCTTTTCCGGTATCACCATGGCATGGGGCGCATTTTTCCGCATAGATTTTTGCACCGTTATCCGGATCGGGTGGAACAAGCGGGAATACCGTCTCAATCGCTGCAGGTTGCTGCTCAATTGTTTGTGCATTTGGCGGCGGGGTAACATCAGCTGCAAGTGATAAACCACAACCAGTCAAAAACACCCCTGCGAACAAGAAAATCCAGAGATGGATGCGTAAAATTTTATTCATAGAGCATTAATTCCATTGATCCAGGTATGCGCTTTATTGTAATGATTGCCCGCAACGAGAGCAAAACACATCCGATTGCTGGACAGCCGTTCCACATTTGGGACAAAAGCCGGCTGATTTTTCCTGTCGAACCTGACGGCGGGCTGCAATCATTTTCTCAAGATCATCAACTGCTTGAATATCGGTCAAGTTTTTAGCATCCGCCCGGCGTGCCGCAACCGCTGCTTCAACCCGATCTTCTGCGGACATTGAACTGGCAGCGGGCTCGATTTCATCTAATTGGCGCAATGTATCTGCACCTGCTTTAAGCAATGCCGCCCGTTGGACCGGATAATCCTCCGCTGGAATTTTTCCAAGCGTAAAATCGAACTCCAATTCTTGCAGCGTATTAATTAACCGGTCTCTTTCTGCTAGCAACGAAGATCGTAAATGCTCTTTTGCGGTGAGGCTTTTATGATCATCAATTAATTTTTTTTGTGCCAATCGGCTTTGAAAAGGTTGGCTGACAAACAAGCCCACCAGAATTGCCAGTGCTAAGATCAAAAAGATCGAACCTAGATCCATACGATGCCTGCTCCTTTAATGCTTATTTTGATTGCATCGACCGTTCGATCGCTGCCTGGATTTCACCCAAGGAAGTGAATGGGCCTTTCTTTACATACGCCAGTTTTCCTGAAGGGTCGATAATATAGGTCTCTGGCACACCCTGGATGCGGAACATTTGTGAGATGGAAGTGTGCAAGTCGGGTCCATTGGGATAGGTAAGGCCAAATTTATTGATGAATCCCATGGCTTCTGGTTCAGTATCTACGTAATCCACCCCCAGGAAAACAACCTGACCGCTGTCTTTGTAATATTGATAAGCTGCTTCTATGTCAGCAGCTTCCTGTTCACAGGGCTTGCACCAAGAGGCCCAAAAATTTACCACGATTACTTTTCCGGCATAATCAGCCGTATTGAGCGTTTCACCTTCAAATGTGATTAATGAAAAGTCGGGAACCTTTTGGCCAATCGTGATTGGTCCTGCTTGAGCGCGCCGTAAACCAATACCAATCATCACCAAAAAACCGATTAAGATCGTAAAAGCAACCACATAAACCCAAGAGGGCAAGGCGCGTGGGTTTTCTTGGGACTTTGGGGAAATATTTTCTGTCATGATTTGCTCCATCCCGTAACTTCAGGTAATCGAAGTTATTTATGTTCTCGCAATTCTTTTTCTAGCTCAGCCATATACGGATCATTCGTTGGTATATCCGTAGAAGCCTGTTCCAGTTGGCCGGCAGGTCTCCGCATGGACTTCATTACTTTGTACACAATAAATACGCCAACCAAGAAAAACAAGGGAGGCAGAATATAAACCAACCAGTTTAACCCTCGCCTGGGAGGTTCAGCCAATACCCGATCGCCATATTGCAGAACAAAATAATCTTTGATCTGCTGCTCGCTCCAACCCTGTCCAATTTTTTCTCGAATCAATTCGCGCCATTGAGCACAAGCCTGGGTTGGGCATACATCCAGAGGAATGTTTTCACAAACAGGGCAATACATCTGTTTGGCAATGGCATTTACCTCGTCATCAGAAGGCGGCAAAGTTTGTGCAGTTGCCTGCGCTACAACCAACATCCCCACAGTCAACGCAATCAAACCGGCCAACAAGGTCAATAGCCAACGGGATTGGATCTGCAGTGATATCGTTACTTTGTTCATAGATTTTTCCTATCCAGCATCAATGCAATCTGTATTGAAAAAATATGTATCATGCGTCCACGATTTTCCGACCAGCTGCTGCGCGCGCAACCCGAGAACGAACGGGTTCTGGATCTTTATCTGGCCACGCTGCAACCATAGTGCCCAAGATAAACACAATACCACCTATCCACAACCAGTTCACTAATGGATTGTGATACACCTTGAAAGTAACCCCGTCCGTAGAAATCGGCTGCCAATCCACCAGGAGTATGTATAAATCGTCCTCCATCGTGCTGCGCACTCCTGGAATAGTCATAGGCTGCTGCGAATCATAGTAGTAATCACGGCGCGGATACAGCTCACCTAAATTTTGACCATCTTTACTTATATTCATAACAGCGCGAGCAACATTTCGCCCGTCCGGTGTGTCAAATATATCAATCTTATTAAAGGTGACGGTATACCCCTGTAAACTTAATTGCCCGCCCGGCGGGATCGTTCCCTGGGTTTCAGTTTGGAACAGCTCGATTCCGATAATGCCAAGCGCCATCAGAACTACACCCATATGAATGATATAGCCGCCATAACGCCGGCGATTACGCCCAGCCAGATTCCATAAAGAAGCAAAGAGATTTTCGCCGCTGCGGCGGTGGCGCGCCCAAACTGCCCGGCCATATTCATACAAAGTAATAAACAACACAAACGCTGAGAGCCAGAAGCCTAACAAAGCAGCCCAATGGCGAACTCCTAACCCAAAAACCACGCCCAAGACCACAAGAGAGGCCGCCAGGGGTTTCCACATTGCTCGTCCCAAGGTCTTAACAGTTGAATGACCCCAGGCACTAAGCGGCGCAACCCCCATTAGCAGCAACAAACCTGCAAACAATGGCCCTGTCGAGCGTTCATAAAACGGCGGCCCAACAGTCACCTTTTGGCCGGTGAACAGTTCAGAAATTAATGGGAAAATTACCCCCCAGAAACAGACCACCAGAATGCCCATGAAAAGCAGGTTATTTAGCAAGAACAGCGATTCCCGGGAAAGCATGGAGGTCATCAGTCCTTCCGAGCGTAAACTATTCCACCGAGAAAGCAGCAACCCCAAAGAGATAATGAAAGTTACCCCGATGAATCCAAAGAACAAAGGACCAATCGCACTCTGGGCAAAAGCGTGCACCGAAGACAGCACACCAGACCGCGTCAGGAATGTACCAAAAATGACCAGGGAATAGGTCAAAATGACCAAAATCATATTCCAGCGCTTGAATAACCCGCGCTTTTCCTGAATCATCACAGAATGTAAAAAGGCTGTACCGCTTAACCAGGGCATAAATGCGGCAATTTCCACCGGATCCCAGCCCCAGTATCCACCCCAGCCTAACACATCATACGCCCAACGGCTGCCTAACACGAGACCCAAAGAGAGGAATAACCAGGCAATTAATGACCAGCGCCGGGTTAGCCGGATCCACCGGTCATCCGTACGTCCGGTCACCAGCGCGGCAATCCCAAATGCATACGGAATAACAAACGCAACAAAACCCAAATAAAGCATAGGCGGGTGAATGATCATTCCCGGATGGCGCAGCAAAGGATTTAAACCGCGCCCATCCATTGGCGAAAGCAAAGTTGCCCCAGCGGGTTGGAACATCGCCACAGCCTCGCCACCTGCCGATTGCCAAAACCGAACAAATGGATTTTCAATCAATAAATTCAAAGACACAAAAAACGCGAGTGTCACTAGAGAAACCACGATGACCCAGGGTAAAAATTCCCGGTCGCGGTCCCATTTCCGTAAAGTAACCGCCGAGGCAAAAGCAGACATTAACCAAGACCAAAATACAAGCGAGCCTGCCTGCCCACCCCACAACGCCGTAATTTTCAAATATAACGGCATGCTGTTGGAGGTTACGTTGTAAACGTACTGAACCTCATAACGGCCAGTCACCAATAATGTAATAATGCTCAAAGCAACCAGGGTGATTAGCGGGAAGGTTAACAACATCGCCAGCCGGGCTGATTCTACCCAGGCCAGGCTGTTCTTCCGCACACCATAAATCGCCGCAAAAATACCGTACAGCGATATCACTAGCGTGATTACTAGAGCGCCAAAGCCAAAGTTTGCTACCATACTCGCTCCATCTGTTATTAAAAGTGAAAGCAATACAACCGGTTTAAATGCAGGTTTGTGGAATAATTAATCACTATCCTTGCGTGTTTTCAGATTGTTCTGGGACAGCTTCTTCATATTTTGTGGGGCATTTTAATAAAAGTTCATCCGCATGAAACTTTCCATCCTCCCCAATTTTTCCGGTCATAATTGCCTGGGCTTCATGACGTAATAAATCCGGTTTGACTCCCTGATACACAACATCGATACGGCTGCGAGCAGGATCTTCGACCGCCGCATGCAAAACCGCAGCAAGGCCGCCTTGTGCTTCAATTTCCGCATTATCGCCGGGCACATGTGCAACAGAAAAGGTTAATGTCAACGTTTGCGGATCATACTGGATCGAATCACCTAAAACCGCCCCAGAGACACGCACATCACGGCCGACCAACTCCGTACCCCTTGCATTTAATTCGTCAATGGTTAAGAAATATTGGGCACTTGCCTGCGTTGAAGAAACTATCAGATAAATAATGGCGGCGATAATCAGCAGTCCCCCCACAATAAATTTCGCGCGGCCTTGTGAGGCAGGTCGTTGTGAAATTTCGGTTTGCGACATATTTCCTCCGTTATAGTTTGTGGTTCTGTGATAAGCCGTTATATCAGATCAAGCTTACCTTATTTTTCCACATGGATATTAAAATTTGGTGAGAGAAACAAGAATAAATGACACAAATTGTAATTAACCAATTTTCACTGTATTTGTCGTCTTACAAAGCGATATTATAACAGATTTCACAAATTCATCGGTTGATCAATGGGTGAATTTTGAATTAATTTTGGGTGATCTATTGCTTAAACGAAAACTAATCGAAGAAGAATTTAGCGCTGATCTATTTCAGACCCAATACAGTTCAACCAGCCGGGCAGTGAATCGAATAAACGCTCCATTACCAAATTTGTCCCCCGAATAAACGCGTCAAAATCACCATACGTTTCACTGCCAGCGCAGGAAACCACATCGCTCACACCTCGCAGGATTAAGCAAGGTATCGAATGGCGTGCTGCCACCCAGGCAATTGCCGCACTCTCCCAATCGGCAGCAACTGCCTGGAACTTTTCCCTTAACATTGGAATATTTTGTGGGTCCAGGTCTTGATCGGCCGAAACGAGGCAGACTCTGCGCACATTAATAGGATATTCCTTTACCAGCCAGGATAAATCAAGTTGGGTTGCATAATCCAAAATAGCCTGTTCTGCATCCCCCATTCGTTCGATCACATCGTAAACTATCGTTTTTTCAACCAGGAGAATATCTCCCTTGCAAACATCCCCCTCAAAACCGCCACAGGTTCCCAAATTTATCAATCCCACAGGAGACCAATGGGTAATTGCGTATTCAGCGGATGCCGATGCTGAGATTTTTCCCCATCCACCCAGCATAAAGGATACCCAGGTAAATCCTATTTGCGTTTCAAAGCATTCGCCAAAAGGTGTTGAGAAAATGGTCTCAGGCTGGTAATACGCCTTAACAACCTTCCACTCGGTCAGAGCAGAGATGATGACGACAATCCTGGTTGGTTCCATTCGCAATTTAATCTTTCTGATCCGTGTCTAAAGATTCATCTTCTCGGAATGAGATCTGGTTGTCTGTCAGAAGTTCTAATATGTGCGGCCGACTAATAATCCGGCTAACTTCACGCCGTACCGGCCCGCCCCGAGCCTGATCCATAAGAATATCAGCAATATCAAATGCCGAATTGGGACGTCCAATTTCCTTAGCATTTTTCGCACGATATTTGAGCAGGCTTTGACCATTTTGCATAAAATGCATTAAAGTCTCTAAAGCTTCAATGGGTGTAGAAACTTGTTCCCCCGCCCCATTTTGAATGACATATTCTGCATTGCCTGTTTCCTGCCCAGGAATTACATCAATCAACATCATTGGCAATCCGCAGGCCAGGGATTCCGTCACGATTAATCCCCCAGCTTTGCATATGATTAAATCGGACGCATGCATGAAAGCTGGCATATCCGAGACAAATTCATACAGATGAACCGGGATATGCCAGTTTGTCTGTTTTAAATCAGCGTAAGTTTCTTCATCTTTACCGGCAACGACAACTAACTGCAGTGGTATACCAAAATGATTGACCACATTTAATATTTCCATTAATCCCGTAACCCGCCGGCTGCCCACTGCAAGAATGGTTAATTGATCATTCCAGCCAAGTTCGCGGCGAATTTCTGCCTTGCTGCGGGTTTCACGGGGAATATTTGGGTGAACCGGGATCCCTGTTACATGCACTTTTTCTGCTGCCACTCCATAATTAATCGCCAAATCTTGCACAACGGTGGTGGGGACCAGGCAAGTATCCATAGATGGGTTGAACCACATCCGGTGAACTGTTGCGAGATCAGTGATGACAGCTGAGGTGGGAATGAAGGTACGAAATAAGGAATAAACCGCAGCCAGCGGGGCTTGATACAATGGATAGGTCGTCAATATCGCATCTGGTTCGTATTTCCGAATCATATCGCGCATCACTTCATACAACATGACCGTCACAGCAGATTCCATTAAGGCACTGGGGATGGTAGCATCCGACGCATCATATCCTAAACGATATAATTCAGGCGCTTTACGGACCAATTTATCGTAATCAGATTGGCTGTCTCGTAAAAGAATCGGAGTGCGTTTGTCATCCAGGGGATTGAGCACCTCTACTTTGCACTGATCCGCATATTTTTCTTGCAATGCGGCCGCAACAGCATTGGCTGCACTCCGATGACCGAAACCTGCATCCGCAGTTAATATCAGGATCCGTTTTTTGCGTTCCATTCTTCCCTCCACCAGTTACGACTGGATGAAAAATTCAATTGAGTTATCCATCAATATCAAGAGTGATGCCTGGATTCTGGCAATAGCGTGTCATAACCTGTAATTTCTTCTGGAAGCCTGTTTTGCAAATAATCTACCAATATTTTTAACGCTTGCTCTGCCGAATATTCTTTATTCTCAATACGATCCCCATCCCACAAGAATCGCCAGGCCCAGTCTCCTTCTGGCGTGCTCAACCCAATCCAAACCAGTCCAACCGGTTTTCCAGGCATTCCTCCACCTGGTCCGGCAATACCACTTACGGAGATTCCTATCACCTTTTCTAATGGAATTTCTCCGCCTGCCAGCGATTTGCGAACCCCTCTGGCCATTTCTACGACAGTTTCCTGGCTGACAGCGCCAAATTTCTCCAAGGTTTCTGGGCGCACGCCCAAAACCTGTCTTTTCGCTTCATACGCATAAGCGGTAATGCTTCCGAGATAATATTCAGAGGAACCGGGAATATTTGTAACCCAATGCCCAATTAATCCACCAGTACATGATTCTGCTACCGTTAGCCACAATCCGCGCTGACGAAGAAGAGGACCAATAATTTCTGCAAGTGAACCAGCCACGTTAACTCCAAAATAGAAAAACTTGTGATTACATCTCAATTATAATCGAGACATTTTTTTCATGAAGCTTCGATCTTTTAAACCAAACGTTCCCTCTCTACCCACACGAAAGGAATGAATCTATTTAATCCTGACAAGATCAATTCCAAATCTCGAGGTAAAATTATTTCATTAAGGGACGATCAAACAAATAACAGGAGAGGATTGAATGCCGCAAGCCACCTATCATTTTCCGATTGGTTTTCAATGGGGTACCGCCACTGCTGCGCATCAGGTGGAGGGTGGAAACATTAACAACAACTGGGCTGCATGGGAAGCTGAACCAGGCCGGATAAAAAACGGGCACAAATCCGGTGCAGCCTGCGACTGGTGGGGCGGTCGCTGGAAAGATGATTTTGATCGCGCCAAAGAAACAGGCCAAAATGCACACCGGCTTTCAGTTGAATGGAGCCGGATTCAACCAGAAGCAGACCGTTGGGATGAAAACGCATTAAATTATTATCGTGAAATCATTCGCGGGTTAGTTGATCGTGGGTTAACCCCAATGGTCACGCTGCACCATTTCACCGATCCCCTCTGGATTGTTGAAAAGGGTGGCTGGGAAAACGCTGAAACCCCTGCTCTGTTTGAAAAATTTGTCGCCAAAGTGGGCAATGCGTTGAAAGAATACGTCACAACCTGGGTGACAATTAACGAACCCAATGTGTATACCTATGGCGGTTATCTCAACGGCGGTTTCCCTCCTGGCAAGAACGATATGGAGGCTGCCTTCAATGTAATGACCAATTTACTGCGCGGGCATGCTGCGGCCTACCGGACCATTCACGCGATCCAAAAGCAAGCCAGAGTTGGATTTGCTGTGAACTACCGCAGTTTTCAACCACGCCGGTCCTGGTCTCCATTTGACCGGTGGATTGCGAATTTCTTGCATCAAAACTACAACGCCTCATTTATCGACTGCCTTGTTAATGGGAAATTCCGGTTTGCAACCAAGTCAACCAGTGTACCTGAGGCTGTCAAAACTCAAGACTTTGTAGGTATCAATTATTACACCCGAGATTTAATAACATTTAAGCCCCTGCAATTCGCCCGCTTCTTCCATCAGGCCAACTTTCCGCCAAATACAGAATTGAGTGATACAGGGTTCCTGGCGAACGTACCTGAGGGTATGTTTGAATCATTAAAATTTGCCAACCGGTATCAACTCCCCATTATAGTCACCGAAAACGGTGTGGAAGATGCCGATGACGATTTACGCCCACGTTATACGATAGAGCATATTCACCAGATATGGCGTGCTGTTAACTTCAATTGGCCGGTAAAAGGATATTATCATTGGTCGCTGGTGGATAACTTCGAGTGGGAAAGAGGATGGACACAACGCTTTGGATTGTGGGGATTAGACCTGGAAAATCAGGTGCGCATCCGCCGCAGCAGCGTGGATGTGTATGCGGCAATTTGCCATGAAAACGGCATCTCTTCCGAAATGGTCCAACAATACGCACCACAAATTTTTTCAAAATTATTTCCCAGTTAATCGGTTGAAAGGCGCATGACTGAATTCCTATTAATTCGCCACGGACAAACCGACTGGAATATTGAACGCAGATATCAAGGACAAACTGACATTCCATTAAATGTATCTGGCGTTTTGCAAGCCCAACAACTTGCCAATGCTTTACCCCCATTGGAGTATGCTGCAATTTACAGCAGTGATTTAAGCCGCGCACAGCAAACAGCGGCAATTATTGCTGAAAAATTTGGCTTACCCATTTATATAGACCGCCGCCTCCGAGAAATCAATTTGGGCACATGGGAAGGGCGGCTGCATGATGAAGTCAAACAGCGTTTTCCGGTATTAT
>JAJUJY010000013.1 GCA_029265085.1 Chloroflexota bacterium | reverse complement strand
TCTTCTTTGGAGTACTTACGGGTAATTTCGGCTGCCAAAACAATTTCACGAGCCTTACGTTCAACCGACCGTTCATAGCGCTCTGAAGGGTCTAACAGCAATGTGCGCGCTAACTGCTGAGTAATCGTCGAGGCACCAGATGCCACATATCCAGATGTATAGTTTTGCCACAGCGCGCGGGTGATGGCAACCAGGTCAAAACCCGGGTGGTTGTAATATTCTTTGTCTTCGGTCGCGATGGTTGCAGCGATCAGGTCTGGCGATATTTTTTCCAACGGCACATAAGTACGGCGGCCTGCATTGGGATCAATAATCTCATACAAGGTCGCCCCGGTGCGATCAACAATCCGTGTCGTTTCAAACTGTGAAGCGCGGGTTTGCAGATCATCCACACTAGGCAGCGTTGCGGCAATGGAGAAATATTTATATACCAGGAAAGAACCAATTCCCACTGCAATCAATGCACCAACAAACAAGAGGAAGATAAAGATGCGCAAAAGGCATCCCATCGTTTTCTTCCATTGATTCTTATGATTCTTAGGCGGCGGCTGTGTAATTGGTTGTGATGGAGGCGGGCTGGCAGCTGGCCGTGAAGCTGCTGTCTGTCCACTGTTTATCCGCTGCGTCCCGCCAGGCCGAACCGGAGTTGCCTGGGTCTGCGCAGTACTCCGCTGCGGAGGTGGTGTGGTTGGGCGGGTAGTTGGCGGCTGCGCATTTACTGGCCTGCCAGTAGGGCGATTATAGGCCGCAGGGGTTACACGGGTTGCTTCCACATCCACTTCTTCAACCCGCTGCGGCAAAACCGGCCGGGTGCTTTCAAACGGAGGCGGCGTTTGCGATTGGTCGGACTGCTTTACCGGCACCGCCCGGGTTTCTTGTTCAGACGGAGGAATCATTGGCCGGGTTACCTCATCTGCTAAAGAAGGCTTTTCAGCGGGTTCCTCCGCTCCTAACACGCCAAACCATCCAGCGGCTGGAAAGACTTCGCCGGTAGCAGATGAATCCTCAGCCAACGGCGCAGATTGGTCGGGTACTGCCGCCTGGTCTTCCGGTTCCGCCAGCATTGAGCCGCCGGGCTGGGCAGAGGCCGGTTGTTTCTGATCTGTGCTGCTTTTTTCCAGGCCGGCCAGATCGTCCCCATACCAACCGCCCGTAGCTTCCGGATCACCGGTGGGATGGCGCTGCAGCGCGGCAGTGTCAATTGGAGCCTGTTCATTATCAGACTTCAACGGTTTTTCACCCGGTTCTGGTTGATTTTCTAGACCCTGGCGGTCTAGATCTTCGTAATAACTATTCAAACCGCCTTCATCTTGATTTGCCGAAACAATCCGGCGCATGCGGTCACCAGGTTTGTTTGATTGCTCTTTATCCTCAGGAGCAGGTGTTTTTTCTACCATAAATAATCCTAATTTCCTTTAATCCAAACCATTCCACCACATTCTAGCATAAATCGTTTGACCAAAGCCATTTTGCGTCTTAAAATGAGCCCTATGAAACATTATAAGCTTGGGTTGCACGATCCTCGCCAATTCACCCTTTCGGCGGATTTTCGTCTTGGTCAAGCCGATTATCCAAATGACCAGATTTGGAACTTTGAACTGAGCAGTGGTGAACCCAAAGCCGTCTCACTTTACACCAATTACGGCTTGCGGGCCCGTTCCATGCGCATCTTCCCTCGATTCATTACACAAGATCGAGTTTTGGCTGACCCAGAAGACTTTCACCAACCACCACTGGTCAGACAATTTTTTCCAAACTACTTACGTGTTGAGCTTTACCCCCTGCCGGATATTCAATTCACACTGGAATATTGGGTACCTGCTTCACAAACGATCGCCTGCCGGGTACAGGCCATAAACCACAGCATCCTTCGCCAAACACTCTCGATGGAGTGGATTGCACAACTCAATTCATTAGGTGAAGGCCAGGGCATGGTCGTAAGTCAGTACGGCAGCTCGATGGTATTGGCCGGGCAAACCAGCGACCTGCATCCCGTTTTTTACCAAACCGGTAAAGTGCGTACCTCCACAGGGTCTTTTCCTGGATTAATCAGTGATTTAGATTTGTTTCCAGGGATTTCCACCGTTTCCACCTGGATTTGTGCCGCTCTGGATGATTCACAATCTTCATTTGAACTGGCTAAGAAGATCTCTGCGCGTGAATGGGATGCCGAATCCTCCAAAATTGAAATGGTGAATGCCAGCCAAGCTGTAGAAATAACCACAGGTGATGCAGATTGGAATACTGCCCTGGCCCTCACACAGAAAACTGCGGCCAGCCTGTTCTTTCCCGCCAGCCAACACCTGCCCAGACCTTCTTTTGTCCTTGCCCGCCAGCCTGACCAGGGTTATTCCATGCGCGGAACCGGTGGGGATTACTCGCATCTATGGAATGGGCAGAACGCCTTAGACGCATGGTATCTTTCCAGCCTGATTCTTCCAGGGATGGCGGAGCAGGCAGCCGGATTGGTTGAAAACTTTCTCCACGTCCAGGGAGATGATGGCTGCATCGACTGGAAACCAGGAATGGGCGGTCAGCGCAGCAAACGCCTGGCGCAGCCTATCATCGCGACCCTGGCTTTGCAAATTTCCAAATATCTTCCGGATTCATCCAATTGGCTAAAGAAAATCTACCCACATTTAATCCAGTTCGTGCATTGCTGGTTTTCTCCGGAGCACGACCGCGACCAGGACCAGTATCCGGAATGGGATCATCCCTTTCAGAGCGGCCTGGACGAGCTGCCTTTGACCAATCCCTGGCATCCAGCCGCGCAAGGCGTTGAAATCACCACGCTGGAAAGCCCTTCTTTAGGTGCTTTCCTTTACCGGGAATGCCAATCATTAATAGAGCTGGCCCAAATTTGCGGCCACGCCGAAGATCTTGAGTGGCTGGAACAAATCAGTACAGCCATCCGCACGCAGATCGACTCCACCTGGGATGCAAGCCACCATATCTACCGTCACCGGGATATGCAATCGCACCTCAGCCCGTCCGGGCATTCCATTTTCTCCTTTAAAGGGGCAGGCACATTCACAATCAACCAAAACCTGAACCAACCCCAACGACTGTCCATATTTATTCAAACCCAGGACGAAAAAACGCGCCTGACGACGATCCATTTACAAGGATCAGGATCAGACGGCCTGATAGAAGAAAGCATTACAGCCCGTCAAATTTCATGGTCGCACGGAATGGCTCGTGCAACATCGCAGAAGTTATACACAGGCATTCAACAGGTTGAAATTCACAATCTATATCCGGGCGATTCGGGGCAAATCCGCACAGTAGATTATCAAGAAAATGACATCAGCCTTTTGCTGCCGCTTTGGGCAGGAATTCCGGATGATGATCATGCCAGACAGCTTGTAGAAAATTGCGTCAGAAAAGAATTTATCGCTCCACACGGTATCCCAATTTGTCCCCCAGGCTCCCCATATCCGCACAGCGAACGCATGAACAGCGCTCTTTTACCCTGGAATCAATTAATTATTGAGGGGTTGCTGGATTATCAATACGATGACCTGGCTGTACAACTAATTTCAGGATTGATGCAAGCGATCATTCAAAACCTTAAGAATGAAGGCAGCTTTTTTAGTCTATATCATACTGAAACCGGGCGGGGACTGGGCGAGAAAAACACCCTGGCCGGATTGGCGCCAATTGGTTTGTTTTTAAGGTCAGCAGGTATCGTGAAAATCACTGCAAATGAGGTAATATTAGAAGGGAAGAATAATTATCCCTGGCCAATCTCGGTAAAATATCGTGGAACCAAGGTAGATTGTTTGCCCGATCAGATAATCGTCACTTTCCAAAATGGCCAGCAAGTCATCGTTGAACCACCTGGACCGCATCAAATCACTCTGGAACGGTCTAGAAACGCAAATTTTCGTAAGGAGGAGAAGTGATGAGTGAGCCGAATACCCCCTCCACTCAAAAAGACACCTGTTTAATTGTCGTTGTCCAGGCGCAAGACGCCGAAAACGCTGAAATTGCCCTGGAGAGTATGGGACATTCCGTCACCCGTTTACCCAGCTTTGGGGGGTTTTTAGGGAGACGAAATGCCACCCTGCTCATCGGCCTGCCATCCAGCGCGATCCCCGCTGCAATGGAATCGCTCCACGAGAATTGCCGCCAAAGAGTTGAATATATCGCCGTTCCATTGGAAAGTGCACCGCTGCCTTTGCCGGCTCCGACTCCCATCACCATTGGTGGAGCAACCATATTTTCCCTGGATGTGGATCATTTTGAGGAGATCTAGCCATGAAACTAATTATTGCCATCGTTCGTGATTCAGACAACGACAACGTCTCCCATGCTTTAACCTCCGCGAATTTTCGGGTCACCTGCATTGCATCCACAGGTGGATTTTTACGCCGCGGCAAATCCACGTTATTGGCAGGAGTTGAAGACGAACAGGTTGAACAAGCATTAAAAATCATTCGCGAAAGCGTCACCCCTGATCCAGAAAACCGCGAAAAAAGGGCAGTTATCTTTGTCTTGAAAGTAGATCAGTTCATTCACTTCTAGGCACAGGAACACCACTGCGTCTTATCCATTTTTCTAAGAACCACTGAGCCAGTTGGGTCTCGTTCCTCACGAGCCTAAACTGGCTTTTTATTATGGAAGTCACCGCAACCTTTTCCCTGGCCTCGCGTATATAGAATGTAAATCAATTAATCAATTTCCTTTGAGGAATTATTTTGACAGGAGAGTAACAAAAATGGAACAAACTTCTTATCCCACCCCTCAGCCGATGAATGAAAAACCAGGTATGGTCACAGCCATCGGTGTATTAACCCTGATCAACGGTATTTTGAACATTTTAGCTTCCTTTGGTCTGACGGTTTCTATCGTGCTTGGCACCCTCGGTATTGGCTTGTTATGCGCCCCTGTGACCATTTTGCCCGGTGTTTTAGGTGTGTTTGAAATCCTTTACGCCGTAAAAATCATGGCCAATCCACCACAACCAGTTAAATTCAACCAGACGATTGCAATCCTTGAGATTTGCTGCATCCTCTACGGAAATGTGATTTCGATGGTGGTTGGTATCCTGGCTTTGGTCTTCTATAACGACATGACGGTAAAACGCTATTTTGCAACGATTAATGGTGAACTTGCCTGATCATGGTATCGGATCTAAAAAGGCCTTGCAGTTTTCAATACAGCAAGGCCTGAATTTTTTTTCAGGTTTGGCTTGTCATTTTCGGAAAAAGCCTTTATAGTAGTACCAACCTCATACTGTTTTAATCAAACTTATCATTCTTTCAGGAGGAACTTTATTATGGACTTTGGTCTTGCTTTTTCGTTCGTCTTTCAAGACAAAGACTGGTTCAAGAAGGTCGGAATTGCTGGTTTAATCACCCTGATTCCGATTATTGGTCAACTGATCCTGGTTGGTTGGGGTTTAAAAATCACCAAGAACGTTATGGATCGCAACCCAACACCGCTGCCAGATGTTGAATTTGGTGAGGACCTTGGGCGGGGTTTCTTCGCCTTCGTAATCGGTTTTGTCTATTCACTGCCGTTAAGCATCCTGAGCGGTATCTTTGCTGGCATCAATGCCGCCGCAAGTGCTGCGATGTACGATAGCGGAGAAGGCGCTGGGCTTGCTATCGTCACCCTCTTCTCTGTCTGCTTCTCCTTATTTGCTGGTCTGTACGGTTTACTGCTGGCGGTTGTCTTACCCGCTGCGTATTGCCGCTATTTAGACAAGGGCAGCCTGGGCGAAGCCTTTAAGTTAGGGGAGGTCTTCAAACTGGTCAAAGCCGCTCCTGGCGCTTATCTGTTGGTTATTGTTGGCGCTTTAGTGGCCGGCCTGATTGCCCCGCTGGGTTCCATCGCCTGTATCATTGGTGTGGTAGTCACTGCAGCCTTCGCAATGGCACTCAATTCCCACCTCTACGGGCAAGCCTATAACGAGGCCAACAAAAATTTGGGCTTTGTTGTATCCAACTAAACACTTATTCAATTCTTTGAGGCAAAAAACCGGTGAGACCAAATCTCACCGGTTTTGATTTTTAATTAAACCTTTTATTCATGAAATTCTTGCACTTGATATACCTCAACCCTGATCTTGCGTGTGCGCCATAAATTTTTTGGTGCGCCCATTTTTAAACATAACTGGTCCAGAAAAATCTCCGGGCGAGAAATTTTCTCCCATACCTGGGGTAAAAAAGTTGCCCGGCGTGGTCCATCCCGCAGAACGACTCCATCAATATGCGGACGTAATTTACTGAGCAAATCTTCAGCATCCTGATACTCCAATGGGTGTGGAGTTGTAAGATAGGAAATTTCGATATTCAGACTATCCAATTCCTCAGGACGCACCGGAGGAAACCGGTAATCATCCAATGCTGCCGCAACCGCATGTTCGCGCACATCTTGAGCCAGCGGCGTATCTGCCTCAAGGATGCCAATGCAACCGCGCAAATCCCCGTGCTTTGTCAGGGTGACAAAACTAGCGCCAGGCGCCTGCAGCCGTTCTGGCAATTCAGAAAGGTCAATGGGAGGTAAAGACCGCCCATTCACAGCAGTTATCAGTGCTTCTCTGGCCAATTCAAGCAGAATTTTTTGTTCCTCAAGGGATAACGCTGTCTGACTCATTTAACCACCCCATGATAATACTCGCGATTATGATAAATCAATGGCGCAGCCCCATTTTCCAACCGCGCATCGATCACCTCTGCGACAAACAAAACAGAATTTTGCATTTCATACTGGTGGACAATTTTACAGTCGAGGTACCCTAGCCCGCCCGAAATCAACGGTGCCCCGCTTGCCATTGAAAAGGTTTCCAGCCCTGCAAAACGATCACCATCCTCGCCAATTCGGCCAGCAAACCGGTCGGAGATTTCTTCCTGCCCCGCGCGTAAAACGGTGATACCAATCATCCTCGATTCGAGCACCAACGCAAACGTACGCGTATCTTTTGCCATGGTGACCGTTATCATCGGCGGCTCTAAAGATACAGAAGTAAAGGAGTTGACGGTCATCCCGTGAGTGTGCTGGCCAGCTCGAGTTGTTACAACTGCAACACCGGTAGTCCACTGGCGCATCACCTGGCGCAATTCGTCGGATAATGGTTGCATTGGTTTGGTCTCCGTTCCGTTATAATACTTTCATAATGTTTCCGGAAATTGCAAACTGGCAATAGACTTGCATCTGTTTGCGCATGCCTAACTTGGTTATACTTTTTACCGCATTGACCGTCAAGTACTATAGCGATCCTGTATAGCCTGATTCAATTCCCAGGTTGGCATGGGATCTTCCGGAAAATCCACCTACACGAAACAGGACTTGCGGTCAGAGGTCAAATTAAGGTATATCATTAATATTATGAGTGATAAAACGATTTTTTCCACCAGCAACGAGCCTAAAAAAACCAGTATTTTTAGTATGGTATCCTCGGTTGTAACCATTGCGCTTGTGATGGCAACCCTATTCACTCTCTGGACACCCGCAAATTTGTTTTCCAACCAGATGCTGGATAACATGTTTCAGGCATGGCGGGTGGACCCGACCTCGATAGTGCCGACACCCACCCGTCCACCGGCTGCACGGATTGGCATTGTTGCAGGCCACTGGGGCAATGACCCTGGTGCAGTATGCTCGGATGGTTTACGCGAGGTCGATGTCAATCTGGATATTGCCAGCCGCGTTCAAAAACGGCTGGTGGATGAAGGTTACCAGGTTGACTTACTCAAAGAGTTCGACGAAAAGCTATACGAATACCAGGCCCTGGCTCTGATTTCAATTCATAATGATTCCTGCGACTATATCAATGACCAGGCAACAGGGTTCAAAGTCGCCGCTGCTTATTCTTCCGCTTTCCCTGAAAAAGCTGAACGGCTGCGCGCCTGTATGGTGGACCGGTATGCCCGCACCACCAATATGGGGTACCACCAGAATACAGTTACCCAAGACATGAAGGAATACCACACCTTCCGAGAAATTAATAGCAATACCACCGCTGCGATTATTGAAACCGGCTTCTTAAACCTGGATCGCCAAATTCTCACCGAACGCCCCGATTTGATCGCTGATGGAATTACTGCTGGTATCTTGTGTTATATCCGTAACGAGAGTGTGCCCTAGGAAAGACGAAACGCATGACTGATTTAAACCCTCAACGCGCCCTTGAATTGACCAGGCTGGCTAACCAGGCGATCCGCCAGGGCCAGCGCACGGAAGCCCGTCGGCTGGCTCACCAGGCTGTCCAGATCAACCCCCAATTGGAAGATGGTTGGTTAATCCTGGCTGCACTGGCAGAACCGCGCCAAAGCCTGGAATACTTAAAAAAGGCGCTAGAGGCGAACCCAAACAGTCGACGAGCCCGCAAAGGGATGCATTGGGCTGTACAGCGCTTGCGCGACGCAGAACTTCAAAAACCGACCTCCTCAACCCTCCCTGCGCAGCCGCGGATTGAAGAACCCGCGCCGGTAAAAACCTTTGAGCCCAGGCCCTCCGATACCGCACCCGTCCGGGTTCATAAACCAGTCTCGCAAGTCGTTGTGCCGCACAAACCGCGCATCCAGCCCGCACAGACAAAAAGCAATCCTTCAGGCATTCCTGCATGGATGATTCCGACTGTAGCCGCAGTCTTTGTCTTTTGCCTGGCATTCCTGTTCTGGCTGCTGCTGCCAAATATCGAGGTAGCTCTGGCCGGTAACCCTTCTGCGGCACGCCCGGTTGGGGCATTGTTTAAACCGTCCTTAACACCTACCGCAACCGCCACCTTTACTCCCACCCCCACTTACACGCCAACACCAACCTATACACCCACACCAACAGACAATCCCACACCCACACCAACAGACACACCCGAGCCGACATCTACTGAGCCGCCTCCAACGGAAGAGCCCACACCCGCCTATGCAGATGCACCGGAAAATGTCGGTGAAGATGAATTTTGGGTAGATGTTGATCTCAGTGACCAGATGCTGTATGCCTACCGCGGAAATACCCTCTTAAACAGTTTTGTGGTATCCACAGGTACCTGGCAGCATCCCACAGTCATTGGACAATTTAATATCTATGTGATGTACAGATACGCAGACATGTCTGGGCCAGGATATTATTTACCAGATGTGCCCTATGTAATGTATTTCTATAAGGGCTACGGGCTGCACGGAACCTATTGGCACAATAATTTCGGCACCCCTATGAGTCACGGCTGTGTCAATCTGCGCACCGATGAAGCTGGTTGGATTTTTGAGCAGGCCAGTATCGGCACCCTGGTTAATATTCACGAATAGCATGGCAGCATTTCACCGCGAACAGCTTGCTTTAATCTCCCGCAGGGAGTTTTTAAAGCGCTCCAGTGCTGTTTTGCTAAATCTGTTTTGGCTGCCGTATGCAAAGCTTGGTTTTCGCCAGGGTGAACCCGCCCCATTAATGGATGATACACCTACGCTTGGGAGAGTCTTAACCAGTAAAATTGATGGCTATGACCAGCCGTCGTTTAAGGCAAACCTCAAAAAGTCGTACTGGCAGGATTTGGTTCTGCCCATCACGGCGATCACTTTAGGGGATGACAGTTCAGGGCACAATCGGGTCTGGTACCAAATTAACCATGAAAGTTATGTTCACTCAGGTGGAGTTCAGCCAGTAGAAATCCGCACAAATCCTGCTGCCAGTCAAATTGCGCCGGAAGGACAATTGGTTGAGGTAACCGTCCCTTTTACAGACACCTACAAAGATCCGCAAAAGAAAGACCGCCTTGCATACCGTTTATACTATGCAACCACGTATTGGGTATTTGGCACATTGACCACCTCCGACGGCACCACCTGGTACCAGATTCAGGATGATAAATGGGATCTGCAATTTTATGTCAACGCAGCCCATGTACACATTATCACGGCAGATGAGGTTGCACCCCTCTCGCCAATGGTATCCGCTGGAGACAAGCGCATCGAAATCCATCTGCCTGAGCAATATGTCATCGCATATGAAGCCGATCAACCAGTCTTCATGACCCGCACCGCAACCGGTGCTCGTTTCCGTGATGGCGATTACCGGACTCCGGAGGGAATTTATGTCACCAGCCGGAAGCGCCCCTCACGGCACATGGCAGCCGGAGACCCGGCCGCCCCAAACAGTTATGATTTGCCCGGCATCCCATGGGTCAGCTATTTGATCGATAATGGCATTTCCATTCACGGCACCTATTGGCATAATAATTACGGCAGGCCGCGCAGTCACGGCTGCATAAATTTATCTCCGCAAGATGCGCGGTGGATTTATCGTTGGACAACCCCATACGTCCCACTGAAAGAAATGACGGTAATTGAAAAAAGCGGTACAATCGTTGAAACGATAGGAGAATATCCAGGAACATGACCACACTCTCTGCTTTTACCTCTGACCGATACACGTTACGACGGCAGGTTTTTGCACTGACCGGCACTTTCCGGATTTATAACGCCTCCGAACAAATGGTGTTATTTAGCCGCCAAAAAATGTTTAAACTGCGCGAAGATATTCGCGTTTACTCGGATGAAAACATGACTCAGGAAGTGCTGCTCATCCAGGCACGCAATATCATGGATTTTTCCGCTGCCTATGATGTATTTGATCCTTATACCCAAGCCCATATCGGCACACTCCGGCGCAAGGGTTTTCGATCAATTGTTCAGGATGAATGGGAAATTTTGGATCCAGGACAAAACTTAATCGCAATCCTTAAAGAAGACTCTGCCGGTTTGGCTATGCTGCGCCGCTTGCTTCTTGGATCATTGCTTCCACAAAATTATGATGTACTCATCGGCGACCAAAGAGTGGTGGATATTCGCCAGCGCTTTAATCTGTTCCGCTATGAACTGGACCTGGATTTTAGCCTGGATTCATTCCATAGAATTGACCGCCGGTTAGGTATAGCCGCGGCAATATTATTAGCTGCCATTGAAGGCCGCCAGGAGTAAGCGAACCCTATGAAACAACCACTGTTTGCCGGATTGGTAATTGACGAAAACGACCAACCCGTAGAGGTTGCCTATGTCGGTGGTGTACCATTTTTTGTCGTTAATGATGCTGGTTTTCGCCGCCATATTCCTAGTGAAGAGGTTGACCGGCAGGTTCTGGACATGATGAAATCCCAAATTGAAGGGAATGAAGACCTGCTAAGTGAGCAGACCGCTAAAATGCTTGGGCAGGATGACCTTTTCTCGCGGGCAATCATTGAAAATCAGCTAAAAAACATCGAAAAACAATTTCAGCAGCTTTTCGAATCGGGTATTCCCGAAGCCGGGCGAGCTTATATGGGAATGATGGGCTTTCGAGTTATTATTAACTTCCACGGTGAGGTCATCCGCCTGGACCAACCCAGTGCTCCGGCATCGGATGATGAATAAGGTTTTCGGATTTTGCTGACAAAATCCGATGAAATTCTAATAACTTTCCGTTAAAATTTGGTCTAAACGGATCAAGTTTTAGCGTAATATATTATTGATTGGCTTGATGACCCGGAGTATCGAGATGATGACACCAGACTACATCCTTGACGTAAATGAAAGCGATTTCGAATATGAAGTCGTTGCATATTCCCAAAATATTCCCGTGGTGGTTGATTTTTGGGCATCCTGGTGCCGGCCATGCAAAGAAATCAGCGCAATTCTGGTAAAACTGGCGCATGAAGCCCGCGGGACTTTCCGTTTGGCACGCGTTAATGTGGACGAAAGCCCCAACCTTGCTTTACGTTTCAGTGTACGCACACTGCCGACCATTAAAATCTTTTCTTCCGGTGAAATCACCGCGGAAGTTGTCGGTGCGCAGCCCGAATTCCGCCTGCGAGAAATTCTAAGCCGAATTCAACCACCCAGCCCAGCCGCACTAGCCGTAGAGAAAGCAGACAGCATCCTTAGCGATCATGATTGGCCAACAGCTGAAACACTGTTCCGCGAAATTTTGGAAAATGACCCGGACAACGCCGAAGGACTGCTTGGTTTAAGTAAATCGCTGCTGGGACAGGGCAAAGCACGCGAGGCTATGCTGATTCTAGAGACGTTTCCAGCCAGCCGCCAGTATGCCCAGGCTGAAAAATTACGCCCTTTTGCGAAAGATCTGGTTAGATTTGCCCAGCGTTCTGGTGATACAGACAGCGAATTAGACGCCGCCTATTGGAACTGTATCCGCCTGGCCGGACGCGGGCGAATCCCGGCTGCATTAGACGGCTTATTGGATGTGCTGCGCCAGGATAAACATTACGCGCGCGGTCAGGCGCATCAAGTGATCTTGAGCCTGCTGGAATTAATGGGCGACACAGACCCGCTCACCCGCCAATACCGCAGCGAACTGGCAAGTATTTTATTCTAGAAAAAAAACTCCCCACCAAAGGGTGGGGAGTAACTTTACCGCAAATAGTTACGCTAAAAAAATAACTAACGGGTTAAGGTCAGCAAAGCCCAGGTGGTTGGGTTCGTCAAAGTGCGGGTAGAAATGCAAGAGACCATGCTCTGCTGTTCATTTTTGCTGGTATTGTCATTATCCGATACAGATACCGCAAATCCAAACTGCCGGCCAGCAGAAGGTGAAACCCCAAACACACTCCAGGGGATTGCTGCTTCAATCCGGTACACGCCATCTGACGTGGAACTAACCGATGCAATTTGCACCTGCGAGCGGCCGCCAGCCACATTGGATGGGAACCACAAATACGCCTCTTTGGTGCCTTTAACATCCGGCTTACCGGGTGAAATACCCAACTGGTAATCATCACTATTAAGCTGGGCGCTGCTCAAATCACCAGACAGGTCCAGGTCCAGCAGCAGCTCAATGCTGTCGCCTTTATAAATATCCTGCCCGGTTGCATTTTGCACATATTCGTCATCCAGCACTTTTACCGCCAGGTAAAGATTGTTATTATCCCAGCCAATCCGGAAAGATCCCTCCAGGTCTTCTTTACCCGTACGGTTTCCTGCGCCGTACACCACAAACTTCATCGGGTATGCATCTTGGGTCCATTCATCCCAAACACCGTCTAATACAGGTGCTTTGGACATATACGCCGCATTGAACTTACCCGAAGTCCGCAAGGCCGGGGTACTCGTCACGGTGGACGGCACATTGGTATTGGTTGGCGGCACCTGGGTAGCAACAACAACGGTTGAAGTTGGCGGTACTGCGGTTGTGGCAATCACCACCACTGGCTGTGTCGTGGCAATCACTGGCGCTTGTGTCGCAGTTCCTGGCACAGGACTTAACATCGAGAAAAGGGCCGTCATCGTCAAGTCTGGCGTAGGCAGATCAGGCGGCGGGGCAGTTTGAGACGGCAAATTGCAGGCTAATGCAGCCAAGATCAGCAGGCTGATTGCGATGATGATTCTTCCCTTCCGTGGCATTTTTTCCTCCTGAGGTCGCACCTTCATCCTTATTCGGACAATGGTTTTCGATGAAAATCAAAGTTGTCTGCAATGAATATCAGTTATAATCTATCTTAACCCTTTCTATAATCTTATGGAAGCCCCAATTTACTCAACACCTACCATGCTCCAATTGGCCGATCTTGAAGTCCTCGTTGTCATTTTCACACTGCACGGCAGTCATTTAAAAGTGCTGCTGCAATCAGCGGAAATGGATGGGCATGAAAATCAATGGGCTTTACCCGGACAATCTATTCCGACAAATTGCGGCCTGGAATCGGCAGCGACCCAGTGCATTGAAAAAAACACCGGCCTGACCGAAGTGTACACCGAACAGTTATACACGTACGGCGATCTACACCGCCGCCCGCAAGCTCCCCTGGTTTCAGTGGTCTATTTTTCACTGGTGGCCAGTGATGCCTTAAACCGCTTTTCGCCCAAAACGAACCAGACCCAATGGTTCGCGGTGAACGACCTGCCCAAAATGATCCTTGATCACCAGGATATTCTGGAATATGCATTAAGGCGGCTGCGGTACAAATTAGAATATACCGCAGTAGGATTTGAACTTCTGCCCGAATCATTCTCCTTAAGCGAGCTGCAGCACACCTACGAGTTAATTCTTGGCGAGAAGCTGGATAAGCGCAATTTTCGCCGGCGCATCCTGGAAGCAGGCATTATCGAAGCGACTCCACACCGCCGCATGGGTGAAGGTCGCCCTGCACAGCTTTACCGCTATCGCCCGGATGCCGTGGCTGAAGTCAAAGCCCGGCGATTATTCCCTTAGGCAATACCAACTTGTATTAAGAGCCTAACGCTGGAACAGGGCAATACTTTCCAGGTGATACGTCTGCGGGAACAGATCAAACGGGGTAACCTGTTTTAATTGGTAACCAGCCTTTAGCAATCGTTGGGTATCCCGTGCCAGGGTGGCCGGATCGCAAGATACATACACAAAGTATGGTGCATTAATCTTCACCAGTGCATCCATAGCACGCCGGTCAATGCCAGCCCGCGGGGGGTCCACAATCACAATATCAGGCCGGTGCTCCAGGCCTGGTAATATTTCTTCAGCCGCCCCAACATACAGCGACACATTCTCAAATGCATCCAGGTTATCGGCAAAATCATCACAGGCGCTGGGCGCAAGCTCGATCCCAACACAAGATTTGACTTTGGGGGCAATAAATGCAGAAAACAAGCCTACCCCGCAGTACACATCGAACACTTCGGTTTGCGGAGGTAATGGCCCCAGGCTCAAGACATGCTCCACCATCCGTTCTGCCTGGCGCGTATTGACCTGGAAGAACGATCCCGCCGATACCTTAAAAGGCCGTCCCAAAATTTCATAGATCTGGTAATCCTCACCCGCCAGAACAATTGAACCGGCCGGGCTAAGATGGACGGCTGATAGGGGAATATCCACACTGAATTCCGGGGTTTCAAACGACTGGCTTTCTAGCACCATCATCAAGTCCTCGCCAGAATCAACCCTCAGTTCAACCCGTTCTAAACCAGGCAGTGATTCAAGGTCTAGTTGAGGCCAGAGTTCATTCAATGCCGGCTCAGGCAAATGACATTCCTGGATTGGAATCACACGGTGTGAATTTGCCGCCTGGTATCCCACCTTTCCCTGCGGGTCGAGGTGAAACTGGATTGTGTTGCGATAATTCCATTCTTGCGGCGCAGCCACAACCGGTTGAACCGGTGGATTTTGAACACCGGCGATTCGCTGCAGTTGTTCACGCAAGATGTCTTGCTTGGCCGCAGCCTGATGGGCATAATCCATGTGTTGGTAAGCACATCCACCGCACTCGCCAAAATGCTTACATCGCGGCTGAATGCGCAGGGGAGAAGCTTCGAGAACTTTTAATAATTTTGCCCGCGCAAATCCACGCTTTTCTTCCACCAATTCTACCCGCACCATTTCATCCGGCAGGGCATACGGCACAAAAACTGCCCGGCCGTCCGGAAGCCGTCCCATCGCCTCACCGCCATAGGTTAAGGTTTTTAATTGCACATCAAATATCGATCCCATAGGCTCATCAAAAAGCGCGCGGTCTATTGAACACCAATTCCCGCGCGCTCCTTTCTTTTAAGATTTCATCCTGCCCAATTGTACCTTAAATCATATGCACCCAAATGTAATCTTCCAAACTTTGGATGGTGGAATCTTTTTCTTCCAGAAGTTTTTTCACCACATCGCCAATGGAAATGATTCCAATTAATTGATCATGTTCCAATACCGGTAGATGGCGAAAACGCTTGGAAGTCATCAGAGCCATACAGGATTCAACCGATTGCTCAGGGGTGACATAATATACCGACCCGATCATCAAGTCAGATACGGGAGCATCGAGTGAAAAGCCTTGCCCGCCAGCCCGGCGAGCAAAATCCCGCTCGGAGAAAATCCCAACAATCTTTCCAGCCTGGACAACCAGCACCGCGCCAATTTTCTTATCCGACATCAGTTTTAACGCCTCACGAACCGGCGAGTTAGGGGAAACATACCAGACCTGGCATTTTTTTGCATCAAGTAAATCTTGTACCGTGGCCATTGAAACCTTCCTTCTTTTATTAACCGGAATAATCACGACCAAGGATATAGTTTTCTAATCCTTGAATGACGGTTTCTTTTTCATCTAATAATGATTTGACCACATCGCCGATGCTGATCATCCCAATCAGCCGGTCCCCCTCCATCACTGGCAAGTGGCGAATATGTTTGGCTGTCATTAACGCCATACATTCTTCAATGGTTTGGGTTACATGCACAATATAAACCGAGCTAGTCATCAGGTTGCGCACAGGGGTTTCCAGTAGAAGCTGATCCTCAGATGCTACGAAGCGAGCATAATCCCGCTCTGAGAAGATACCAACCACCCGGTCCCCTTCCAATACGGGAACAGCGCCAATATTTTTTTCAGCCATCAGCCGTAATGCATCACGGATACTGGTAGAAGGCGCCACAAACCATATATCTCTGCCTTTGACGTTAAGCAAATTCTTCACGTTTGCCATGGGGAATATCCTTTCTTTCGCTCCAACAACCCAATCTTCTCACAACAGATGTCAACTGTAGGGGATGCATGCAGCCACAGCACAATAATTAATCCCCTTTCCGACCGAAGTACCCATAAAATTCTAAATGTCAACAGCTCTTATAATCATTATCAACATTGTAATTTCTTTGTCAAGATTGTGGAGATTATTTGTCGGGTTAATTAAAAATCATCCCTTATTAATACTATTCTAATGATTTAGTTGATGTATAATGTCACAAAAGGGGAAAATATCACAATCTTTTTGGATAGCTCGACGGGCAGGACATCAGGAGCAAAGCGATGAAACGACTCTTTCTTTTTGGCGGTTTCCTCATCCTGACTGTGCTAGTGGGCGCTGGATTGTTTGCCGGAAAACAGGTTCAGGCACAACCTCCAGCCCAGGCGCAAAGCGACGACTTAATTCGTGGTGCGCGGTTATATGATGACTGGACTCAAGTACTTGAATTGACCAGCCTGCCGGCTGGCAATCAACCAATCTGGGCTCGGCAGACCACCAACACACGGAGTGGGGTAGATACCTGGCGCTGCGTCTCGTGCCACGGCTGGGATTATCAAGGGAAGGATGGCGCATACCGTGCTGGTGCAAATTACACCGGTTTTCCGGGGATATACAATGCCCGCAACAATACCCCATCTGACCTGAGTGCTGCGGTGCTTGGAAAATCCGATCCGGAACATGATTTTTCAGCCTACCTTTCGGCCAGTGACGCTGCAGCGCTGGCTTCTTTCATCCAGGATGGGGTTGTAGATGATAATCTTTACATCGATCCCGTCAGCTTGAAAGTAGTCGGTGGAGACCTGGTGAATGGACAGGCAAAATACGAGGAAGGCTGCCTCAGCTGTCATGGCGCCGATGGGCAGCAAATCAAATTCCGCTATGAAGGTACCGACGTGACCCTGGGCACTCTTGCCGTGCAGGATCCCTGGCGCTTCTTGCACCGCACCCGCTTTGGTACCGCTCGTGCGCCTGAAATGACGATTGGATTAAGTTTAGGCTGGACAACCCAGGATGGGCGGGATGTCTTGTACTATGCGCAAACCTTCCCAACTGGCCTGGAGGCCCCCAGCGGACAAACGATGGGAGAGCAAGGAACTCCTGTACCGAGGCAGGGCGGGCCAGCCCGCAATCTTCTGACCGGCATCCTGACCGCTTTAGGCGCAATGGCCACCAGCCTGGGATTTGCCCTTCTGCTTGGCGGCGCTTTAATCGGAATTATTTTATTCATCGTGTGGATCCTTCGCGGTCGCAAATAGCATTGCGGAGAAAGGAGACAAGCATGAGCAACAAGAAAGCCTTGTGGCAGCAGCCCGGATTTCGGATTGGGGTTGGCCTGGTGCTGTTAATCATCCTGGGAGGTGCGGTTGGAGGAATTTATTTAACCCAACAACCGCCTGAACAACCCATCGCCTTCCCGCACAGCCTGCATGTTGGTGTGGGGGCGCAATGCACATACTGCCATCCCGGGGTTGCATGGGGACCTAATGCAGGGCTGCCTGGCATCTCAAAATGCTGGGGCTGCCACCAACAGGTGCAAAAGAAATCCCCCGAACTGGAGAAATTAGCGGGCTATGTTGAACGCAATGAACCCATTCCCTGGGTGCCGGTTGCGATCCAACCTGATTTTGTCCATTTCAACCACCAACCTCACATCGCGGCTGGAGTGGAATGCCAAACCTGTCATGGGGATCTCACGAAAATGACCGTTGCAGAACCTCAAAAAGGCCAAAATATGGGCTGGTGCTTGTCCTGCCACAAACAAATGGCCCCTGAAAATTTTGTCCGCCTATCGGACTGCGCAACCTGTCATTATTGATTCGGGAAAGGAAGCAGGTATGACGGAACAAATTTCTCGGCGTAAATTTCTAAAACTGGCCGGTTTTGGTGCGGCAACCGCAGCCGTCCTGACGGGATGTGGACCCGTATCCCGGTATATTGTGCGCAAACCGTACACAGACATGCCGGAATATAACCAGACCGGATTAAGTACGTATTATGCTACCGCCTGCCGGGAATGCCCGGCTGGGTGCGGTATTTTAGTGCGCACCAAAGAAGGTCGAGCGCTTACGATTGAAGGGAACCCAAATCACCCTGTCAATCACGGTAAGTTATGTGCCCGCGGTATTACCGCCCAACAGGGTCTTTATAACCCGGACCGGATCAAAGGACCTTTGTTTCAGGCACGCGGACAAAATGCCTCCCCCAAAACAATTACCTGGGATGAGGGATTAACCCTGCTGCAAAAGGCATTCACCGATTCGCCAGCCCAGACAGCCTTTTTGCTGGGCTTAGCCCCTGACCACCTCTATGATCTGACGGTGAACCTGTCTGAAGCACTTGGTGCGCTAAAACCAGTACGCTACAGCGCATTAACCACTTTTGAGGGCCGAGCAACCCTGGTGGAAGCAGTCCGGCGGACCTTTGGAAAGCCAACCCTGCCCTATTTTGACCTGGCTATGGCAGATGTGGCCTTTGCCTTCGGAGCAAATTTCTTAGAAAACTTTATTTCTCCTGTCACCTACACGGGTGCGTACGGAAAAATGCGCCGCGGAAACCCGCGCCGGCGTGGGGTTCTGGTGGTTTTTGAACCGCGTATGTCCCTCACGGCTGCAAATGCCGACGAATGGATACCCATCATTCCCGGTAGTGAAGCAATTTTAGCGCTTGGGCTTGGCCGATTAATTGCCGAAGAACGCGGAACTGCTGTACCGGACGGTTTTAAAAAGGTCACCATTGATGATGCCTCAGCTGCCAGCGGTGTCAGCGAAGATAAATTGCGCGAACTGGCAAAATTATTCGCCACATCCGAACACCCCCTTGCGATTCCGGGTGGTGGATTTGCCGGTCACGAACAAGGATTATTAGCCGCAGAAGCAGCCTTGCAAATCAATGGTCTGGTCGATAATCTGGGCAAACCTGGTGGTCTTTTCCTTGCGCCTATCGAACCGGATAACAGCGGGCTGAGCGAGTTGAAAACCCTGGTTCAAGCCATGAAAGATGGCCAGGTAAAAACATTATTGATTCACGGAGTCAACCCGCTTTTTGAACTACCCAAAGCGCTCGGTTTTGAAGAAGCCTTGACCAATGTTCCTCTGGTGATTTCATTCGCTTCATTTCCGGATGAAACAGCCCTGGCCAGCGATTATATTTTGCCGGATCATACACCATTGGAATCTTTTGGTTACCAGCGTATGCTGGGTGGAACCGACCGCCCCTCCTATTCATCCTTCCAGCCGGTTGTGGTTCCATTGTATGACACGCACGCTACCGCGGATGTCTTGATTGCAGCCGCACAGGCAGCAGGTGGTAAGCCCGCAGCCGCGCTCAATTTTACAGATGAAGTCGATTTTATCCAACAACAGGCAGTTCCACTAATTTCAGCGGGCGGCTTCTACACCGCACCTGAAATCCTCACCTTCTGGTCCTTATGGCTGCAATATGGCGGCTGGTGGACGCGAGATGGACAATTAGAAAAACCGGGCAAGATCACCTACCTGAAAGAAGTACCGGAATTGATTGCTCCTGCCCCGCTTGAGGAAGGGAAACAATTCCACGTGGTGGTTTACCCTGGACATATGGGAGACGGCAGTGGAGCCAATCGTCCCTGGCTGCAAGAAATGCCTGACCCAATGACCACTGTGGTCTGGAATTCCTGGGTAGAAATTCACCCGGAGACCGCGGATAAGTTGGGAATCCACGATGACGATGTGGTCCGCATCAGCACCCCTTATGGGTTTGTGGATGCGGTAGTGTATCGTTACCCGGCCATCCGTCCAGACACCCTTGGCTTACCATTTGGTCAAGGGCACACCGCACTGGGGCGTTGGGCAGAGGGACGCGGTTTTAACCCCGCTCACTTGCTGCCAACCGCCACCAATGAAGCAGGAGACCTGGCGTTTGGCGATGTTGTGGCCAGCATTTCCCTCACCGGTCAACGCAGACCATTAGGCCGCATCGAGAGCAAAGCCGGCGTGTACGGCGAACATTAATGGTTTCGAGCTGAGCATAAGGAGAAGCGACTATGACTGAACAAGATATTCTAAAAAAGTGGGGCTTGGTAGTTGATCTGGATATGTGCACGGGCTGCAACGCCTGTATTGTGGCCTGCTCAATGGAAAACAATGTTCCCTTCGTTGGCGAGGACGAAGCCGCCTATGGCCGCGGTATGTACTGGATCCGCACCAGCCGCTACTGGCATGGGGAATATCCGGAAATTACCCCCAGTTTTCAGCCAACCATGTGCCAGCAGTGCGGCAATGCTCCCTGTGAACCGGTTTGCCCGGTATACGCATCCGTGCACAGCGAAGAAGAGAACATCAACCTGCAGGTATATAACCGCTGCATTGGCACACGCTACTGTGCCAATAACTGCCCATACCATGCCCGTACCTTCAATTATTTTGATTACGACCTTCCCGAACCAATGAATTCCTACCTTAACCCGGATGTAACCGTCCGGCGGCGCGGGGTCATGGAAAAATGTACTTTCTGCGTCCAACGAATTGTCAAAGGACAGCAGCAGGCGCGAGCAGAAGGACGTGAAGTATTGGATGGTGAAATACAACCCGCCTGCGTACAGGCCTGCCCGGCTGGCGCTCTGGTGTTTGGCGATTTGGGCGATGATAACAGCCAGGCCAGTCAGCTGGCGCGCAGCGAACGTGGAATGCATCTACTCGATGAACTTGGCACACTGCCAAGCGTGACGTATCTCAAGGGAGGTGGCACATATGGCGGCTGAAACCAAACTATTCGGTCTGAGTAAGCCTGCCGAGCATGAAGAGGAAGATCCCAAAGAACATTTAATGTTCGATCCAAAACCGCGCGAAGAGATGAATCGCATGGTGATGGAGGCCATGACGACAACAACCAAACGTTATTGGATCTGGGTCATTGGATTGGGATTGGGTGTGCTGGTTCTGCTCTTTGGTGCTTGGGGCAACATGATCGCCACCGGCATGGGCGTTGCAGGAATTCGCCGTCCGGTTTATTGGGGTGTATTCATCGTCACCTTTGTATTTTGGATCGGTATCAGCCATGCTGGAACCTTTGTTTCGGCCATTTTACGGGTGTTTAAAGCCGAATTCCGCAGGCCATTCACCCGTGCCGCCGAATTAATGACCACCTTCGGCCTGGCAGCCGGTGCACTTTACCCGCTGATCCATCTCGGCCGTGTTTGGGTGTTCTATTGGATGATCCCTTATCCCAATGCGCGCTGGCTGTGGCCAAACTTCCGCTCACCGCTGGTTTGGGACTTCCTGGCCATCACGACCTATCTCTTAAGTTCCACGATCTATCTTTATCTTCCGTTGGTACCAGACCTGGCAATGGCGCGCGACCGGACAACCGGAATTCGCCATTTTGCCTATAAAGTCCTTGCTTTAGGCTGGCGCGGAACAGAGGCCGAGTGGTACCGGCTGCGCAAAGCGATTGGGATCTTTGCGATTGCGATCATACCGGTTATGTTCTCGGTTCACACCATTGTCTCCTGGGACTTCGCAATCAGCCAGGTTGCGGCATGGAATTCCACAATCTTTGGCCCGTATTTCATTATCGGAGCCATCCTTTCCGGCGTATCCGCTGTGGTAACCATATTGTTTGTCCTGCGCCGCACCTTGAAGCACATGGATTATTTCATCCGCCTGGAACATTTTGACGCCTTAGGAAAGCTCCTGCTGGTCTTTTCAATGGCCTGGGCGTATTTCTTCTTCAATGATTATCTGGTCAGTTGGTATGGAGGTTATCAGGCCGTCCGTGATGTGTTGACCTTGCATGCAACCGGACCGGCAGCCTGGGTCTGGTACACCATGCTGATCTGCAACATTGCAATTCCCTGGTTAACCCTCTGGAACAAAAAGATCCGCCGCACACCCCTGGCCATGTTCTTTATCACCTTGTTGGTAAATGTTGGCATGTATTTCGAACGCTACACCATTATCCCGCTCACCCTGGGTCACCAGCGTTCACCGTTTGACTGGGGCGTTTATACACCCCGCTTAACCGAGATCAGCATTGCACTGGGAACACTATGTTTGTTTATGTTCCTTTATCTGATTGCCTCCCGTCTGATCCCGCTAGTACCGGTCTGGGAGGTTCAGGAAGGCCAAATGGCGCATACGATGCGCAAAGTCGGTAAAGCGGAAATTCCATCCGTTACGGAATTGGAGTAAGGAGCAGCCGATGTCAATCAATGTGGTTCATCTCGCTTTATTCAAAGAAGAGCAGGTCGAACATGCTGTGGAAGCCATCCACCGGCTGCGCGACCTGGGCATCACCGACCAGGATATGTCCGTCATCTCCGGAATCCCCTTTTCAGAGCGCATTTTAGGCCGTCCGATGAGCTGGACAAATATTGGCCGGGTCGGCCTGGCTGGCGCACTGGTTGGGTTCGTCACCTCCTTGCTGCTCAATTTTGGTACGCCGCTGCTCTATCCAATTCGGGTGGGCAATATGGAATTAGCCACAATCCCCACCTCGATCGTGGTCTCATTTGAATTAACCATGCTTGGGCTGCTAATCAGCACGTTCATTGGGGTCTTCGTGGAGACGATATCTCCTTCCTTTGGACCAAAAGGGTATCATCCCAAAATCAGTGATGGCAACATCGGCATTTTATTCAGCGGTCCATCAGAAATGGATCAAAAAATTCACCAGGCTTTAACAGACTTAGGCGCAGAATTGGTGCATGACGTTGAGGAGGAAAAGCTATGGCTGTAATGAAACGCCTGATCATTATCCTGGTTGTATTGGCCAGCCCTTTAGCAATTGGGCTGCTCTTCACCTATGACGTAATCAAAATCAATTGGGTCAGCTTTATGGAGATACAACCATCTTACCGTTCTATGGAAGGCCCTCTTCCGCTTCCTCCTCGGTCAGTTCCCGTGCAAGGTGCCGCCTATATTCCTGAACTGGGCGCACCGGCCAACTCAATCGCCGCATCGGAAGAATCCATCCAGCGCGGAAAAGGTTATTATGATACCGCCTGTGCACTCTGCCACGGCACAACCGGCAAAGGAGACGGGAATTTCGCCGTTTTCCTGGTAAAATTTCCTCCTGCCAACCTGATAAAAGCGGATGCCAATGCGCGCGTGATCAGTGACGGTGCAATATTCCTGACCATAACCAATGGCATTGAAGGGAAAATGCCGCCATTAATTGAAAACTTCCCAGACCCGGATATGCGCTGGGATGTGGTCAATTATGTACGTTACTTACAGGCGCAAGCTAATCCATAAGATTGGCTTGAATGTACGGAAAAGGGCGGAGTTGCGGCCGCCCTTTTTGTTTTAAATAGCCATTTTATGAATTGTGCGCATTAATACCCAAACAATGATTGCCTGGTATACCAATCCAATCAGGAATACCGGCAAAATGCCAGGTTCCCCATTAGCGAACATCCAAAACAACTTCACCGGCCAGTATGTTGGGACCAACCCGAATAACCACTGCCAGTTTCCCTGTACAAAATAGGCTGCCAGAGGTGGAATTAAGAATATCCCTTCTGCTTTAGAAAGGGCAAATCCTTGCACTTTATTTTCTGCAATATTCGCCAGTAAAAGAGCCACCATTGGCGCCATCAACGCCGATTCAAAGGCCACCAATAGCAAGCTCCCCAGGCTCATCTGCACCAATCCCATCAACGGTAATGCTATAATGACCACCAGAAAACTAATGATCACCGGCATCGAGACTCGATATACCAAATAACCATCCAGTGAAAGCGGTGTGACCTGCAAGGCTGATAACGTTCGATCGTCTTTTTGATCCAGCAATAAAAAGCCGATGATCATACCGTATAACAAAGGCAGCGTAATCGCCATAAAACTGGCAATTAACATATAATAAGGGCGCAGATCGAATCGGAACTGGGCTGTCAGCCAATCCGTTAAAAACGGAATCAGTAAACGCATGGCCGCAACCAAAATAACGGGCACAATTAAGATCATTCGCAGCAGCGGATCTCGCCGGACACTATACAGGTCAACCGGGCCAAGCGACAGCACAGACTTTAAATTGACCATCTTAGCGTACCCCTTTCCCCAAAATCACATAGCGTTGGAATGATCTCTGTGCTAACCAACCAAATATCCCGATTGATAACAGCGAATAAATCAATCCATAAGCGATTTCTCCGGCTGAGATCGGTTGAAAACCTCCTTGAATTAATGCCATCGCCGCCCGCATGGGATGCAGATAAAATATTGGAGTTTGCCAAAAGCCATATAAATCAATGACAGGCAGAATGAGCAACATAATCATTGGAATTGTTGGCAGCAAATATTCATTTACCGAATCGTAACGAACCGCCGCCAGAAATCCAGCCAACGCAAACAAAATTGAAGTCGCGGATAATCCAGGCAGCAATAAGAGCATGTTAAAATCCGTTCCATGAATCAACAAGGTCAAAAGCAAAGTTTCAATGACTGAAAGCAGCAACAAGCTGATGAGCTTGGAAAGAATATACTCGCGGCTGCGCAAAGGTGTAATTACCACAGCCTCCAGGCTGCCTTGATCCTTTTCCAGCATCAGAATTCCACCAATGAAATAAAAGTTATTCATCATCAGGCTGCCTAACAACACCATTGGCATAACCAACTGCGTATCCAGGTTCGGAATTTGGGTAAAAACGAAAGCGAATAAGACCACGACAAACACTGTGGCATAATAAAATCCGCTTCGAAACTGCAAAACCACATCCCACTGTAAAGCACTGGCCAATCTTTTCATGACAGGCTCCTTCCAGTGACACGGATGAAGATATCCTCCAGAGAAGCTTCCTGGGTATGGATCGTCTCAATTGGATATTGGCGTAATAGATCAAAAAACTGTTCATTACTCCCTAGAGCTTCCAATGGAAACTCACGCGCTTCCGTATGGCTGTTTAATCCGTATTCAACGCGCACCTTTCGCTCACCATAGCGTAGTTTTAACTCGCGCGGTGTATCAATCAGAGCGATCCTGCCATCCAGAATAAACGCAACCCGGTCGCATAATTCCTCGGCTACGGTCATGTTATGCGTGGTTAAAAATACGGTCTTCCCAGCTTCTTTTTGTGAACGGATTAACTCTTTAATCATGCGCGCATTGACCGGGTCCAGCCCGGAAGTCGGCTCATCCAAAAAAAGTAATTCCGGATCGTTCAACAAAGCACGAGCAACATTCAAACGGCCTTTCATTCCTTTCGAATATTGCGAAACCAATAAATTACCGTCTTCGCCTAACCCAACCATCTCTAAAAGAGCTTGTGGATCACATTTTTTTCTGTTGTATAAAGCGCCAAAGTATTTCAAATTCTCCAGGGCAGTTAATTTCAAGAAATGATTGGGGAGTTCAAAGGAAACCCCAATACGCTCATAATAATCTGCGGACCAGCGGGACAGGTCGCGGTCAAAGACAGCAACCTTACCTTGGTAATCTTTATACAAGCCAATAAGTATTTTTTGCGTAGTGGATTTTCCCGCTCCGCTGGGTCCCAGAAAACCAAAAATCTCACCTGGCTGGATTTCAAAGCTCAAACCAGTCACAGCGGGTTTGCTTGTTTTGGGATAGGTGTAAGACAAATTATTTACGGCAATCATGTTAATTCCCTCGAATTACAACGAGAACAAAACACGCGCATTTTGATGCGGTGTGAATTCAAAACATTTTTCAACTGTTTATTATGAGTCAGTTTCGCCTGGGATTAGATAGTTCACCACAATCTGGATTAACAATTCCATCGTTCCAGGGTATGCATCAGAACCAAAATCCTCTTTATGCAGGCTGACAAAAAACAACGCTTTCATGAGACCTGCCACAACAACCGGATCGTGCGGAATGAGCTGCCCATTCTGGTTCCATTTGGAAATGAAGTTCTCAACGAAAGAATTATCCATTCGCAAATGTTCCTCGACCCGTTCTTGCGGCAGCTTACGTTGCAAGAAATCATATTCCTCTCGAGAAAAACTGCGCAGCAGCGGGTAAGAATCCCACATCATTAAGGCTTCTCGCAAAACACGAGTCAGTTTTTCTCGCGAAGATAGATTCGATTCGTATACTGCATCGAATATTTTTCCCCGAAAATCCCGCTCAAACCCTTCCAGGATATCCATAAACAAAGCTTCTTTGGATTCATAGAAGAGATAAAAAGCGCCTTTGGAAATTCCAACCGCCTGGGTTAAATCTTCGATATTGGTCTTTTTTAGACCATAACGCTCAAAGATCTCACGGCCTTTTTCCAGCAGTGCTTCGCGGATCAATTCTTTTTCGCGTTCTGTAAAGCCTTTTGGCATGAAATCACCACCACGTATCTCTGTGACCAAATTACTTTTTTGGTCACAGAGATTATACACCGATTTAAGATTTTGCCAAGGGAGTTCGTAAAAAAAGAGCGTCAAACCAGCTATTCTGGTAAAAACGCTCTGGATTATCGTTCGTTGAATCCTCAAAATATTACTTTTTCAGTGCATCGATCCTGCGTTGAATATATGGCGAAAAGTGTCCCGCATATCGCTCCTGCAATTCCAGCCGCATCCAATCCTGGCCCGTTACATTCCCCCGGCAGAGCGGATCACCGCAATGGCACTCAAACGAATCAAAATCACTGGCATCTGTCATGGCATAATCGTAGCTAACTTCTTCTCCAACCGCAATTGGGCGGCGGGCAATCAAACTGATTTGGCCGGACAACCATCCGTTTGGGTTGCAGGAATGGTTAACATAATCTGCCGGATCACCCTCTTCAATAGACCAGAGGTAGATATCTTCTTCCACCTGCACTCCATAAACATTCGAGCCGCCATTAATCTCTGCCAGCTGATCCGCGGTGCGGATTTCTCCCCCCCACACGACCAACAATTCTCCCTCTGAAATGGGTTCCACAGCGAACAACCCATGGCCGCCTTTTTCCGGCACCAGGCGAGCTTCCAACTTCGCTGAGGTAAAAGAATAAATTGAGGTTGGGGACATATTGCCTGCCTTTTTGAAAAGGATAAGAAAAAAGCCCGGTCATGCCGGGCATTTCTGGCGGAGAGGGTGGGATTCGAACCCACGTTACCTTTCGGTAAACACGCTCTCCAGGCGTGCGCGTTAGGCCAGACTACGCTACCTCTCCAAAAACCGGCGAACAATCTATGCGCCGGGCGTCGGTTATTATACCAGCACCTCCCCGGAATGCAAAGGTTTGGGTAAATTTTGGCAAAGACCAACTTTGCCTTATCATTCCTAATTCCAATTCTGCCGCGAAGGGGATAAAAAATCCTCCCTTCGATACCCGTCAAAAGTCTTGCAAAATCGGGGTGCCCCGTGTATAATACTGGAACTTCACGGGCGGTTAGCTCAGTTGGTTAGAGCGTTGCGTTGACATCGCAGAGGTCGTAGGTTCGAGTCCTATACCGCCCACCACAATCCCACCAAAGCTGGTGGGATTTTTGTTTTTGGCTTGATTTCCCCATCCAAACTGAGTATAATCTCAACATACCAAAACGCTTTGACCAGGAAGAGTAATTGAAGCCGCCCTGCCAGAGAACGGAGACCACCGGGTGAAAGTCTCCACCAGAAGCACTTCAAAGAAAACCACCTGCGAGCGGGAACCAGAAAAGGCCAGCCCCAAGTATGGAACACGGAACGCCCCGTTACCAGCGGAAATGAGATGACCAATGCAATTTGGTTAATCTGGGTGGAACCGCGAGCCGCACCGCTTGCCCCAGTTTGGGGAAGCGGTTTTTTGTTATATTCAGCCAATTTATGCTTGTATGGAGGTAAAAATGCCAGAAATTAAATCAAAGGAAGACTACCACGACTCAAATCTTTACCGCGTTCGCCACTCTGCGGCGCACGTTATGGCACAGGCCGTTCTGGAGAAATTTCCTGGCGGTAAAGTAGCCATCGGTCCAGCTATTGACGAGGGTTTTTATTACGATTTTGAACTGCCCCGTTCGTTAACTCCGGAAGATCTGGATGATATCCAGAAACGCATGCGCGAGATCATCAAAGGAAAACATCCTTTTGTAAAGAAAGTGATCTCTGCTGATGAAGCGAGAAATGTCTTCCACGACCAGCCGTTCAAGCTCGAATTGATCGACGGATTGGAATCCGGTGGTTTGGATGAAGATGGGAATCCGATCACGGAAAAACCAGAGATTTCTCTCTACATTCACGATACGTTCACGGATCTTTGCCGCGGTCCGCACGTTGAAAATACCGGGCAGATCAACCCCGATGCGATCAAATTAATGAGCATCGCAGGCGCATATTGGCGCGGAGATGAGAAACGCCCCATGCTGCAGCGCGTCTATGGCACGGCCTGGGAATCTCCCAAAGAATTGGAAGAGTACTTATGGCGGTTGGAAGAAGCGCGCAAACGCGATCACCGCAAACTGGGCAAGGAACTCGGCCTGTTCTACTTCTCTGAGGATGTTGGTCCCGGTCTGCCGCTGTTTACGCCGAAAGGGGAAATGCTGCGCCATCTAATGGAAAGCTATGTGCGCGATGTACAGAGCCGCAACGGCTTCCAACACGTCTGGACGGGGCATCTGGTAAAAGAAGACCTGTACAAACGCTCTGGTCACTATGAAAATTACAAAGACTCGATGTTCCCGCCGATGGTGGATGAGAACGTCTCCTTCCGCCTGAAGCCAATGAACTGCCCCAGCCACATGACGCTCTTCCGTGAAATGGGTCGCCACTCCTACCGCGAGATGCCCATGCGGTTCGCTGAATTTGCCACACTGTACCGTTACGAAAAAACGGGTGAATTAACCGGTCTGACGCGGGTACGCTCACTGACGCAAGACGACTGCCATACGTTCTGTACGCCCGAACAGATTGAGGAAGAATTCTCCCTCGATTTGAAGATCATCAAAGAAGTCCTCAGCCGTTACCGCTTTACGGACTACCGCGTGCGTCTCTCGCTGCGCGGTGAAGGCGGCAAGTATGTGCAAGACGACGAAAAATGGACGAAAGCTGAATCTGCGCTGCGGTCTGCACTGGATGCAAACAACATCGAATACTTTGAAGCCACCGGTGAAGCAGCCTTCTACGGTCCAAAAGCCGATTTTATGGCCAATGACGTCTTAGGGCGCGAATGGCAGCTATCCACCATCCAGGTGGACTTTATCCAGCCTTCTCGCCTGGGCTGCACCTACATTGGTGAAGACGGGCAAGAACACACGCCGGTTGTGCTGCACCGCGCTGTCACCGGTACGACAGAACGATTCCTGGGTGTTTTGATCGAGCACTTTGCCGGAGCCTTCCCGGTCTGGCTCTCCCCGGTCCAGGCTGTGTTGATCCCAATTGCTGACCGCCACCTGGAGTATGCTCATCATGTCGCCGAGAAGCTTCAGGCTGAAGGTCTGCGCGTTGAAGTGGATGAACGACCGGAACGAATGAATGCGAAGATCCGCGACGCTCAAAACCAGAAAATTCCGTACATGCTGGTGGTGGGCGATAAAGAAATGGAACAGGGCGCGGTTGCCTTACGCCTGCGCAGCGGAGAAAACCCTGGCCCAATGCCAGTGGAAGCATTCATCGAACGCGCTAAAGCGGACGTAGAGGCAGGGATCTAACCCGCACTGACAAAATAATGCACAAAAAAGCCCCGGATCAATCACCGGGGCTTTTATTGATTTCAGTAGACTAAGGCAGGAAATTCCAGGGGTTGGCTTTCCCGTACGTATCGGAACGCAGTTCCAAATGCAGGTGAGGACCGGAAGAGTTGCCTGTGCTGCCCATTAAACCAATGGTTTCACCCTGGCCAACGCTTTGACCACAGCCAGCATAAATGGTGCTCAAGTGAGCATAAACAGACTGCCAGCCATTCCCATGATCAATCACGATCACGTAACCATAACCCCAGTCATTCCAACCAGAATACACCACCACACCGTCATCCACTGCGTAAATTGCGGTGCCGGTTGTACCACCCAGGTCGATCCCAAAATGGTTCGTTTCAGGTGAATAATCATAGCCGGAAAGCCATTTCGAAGGTGTTGGGAAACCAAAAACACCATCACCCACGGCGCCATCCATAATGGCACCGCAGGACCCAGGTCCGTACATCTTCGCAACGGCAGGGTTATCGCGGGTAATCCGTGGAGCGCTCCAGGAGACAAACTCACGTTTGCCGCCCGGAACAAATAATTCTGTTCCAACGGCAATATTTGGCGCCGCAAAATCACCAACCGATTCAACCGTAAGGCTGTTGCTTGGCCAGTTGATGATGGTTTCTGGTGTAACGCCAAAATATTTCGCTACCCCATTGAGGCCATCGCCTGCATGCCATTCATACAGCACACCATCTGACGGCAAAATATTCAACACCTGCCCCGGTGATAATAAATGCGGATTATCGCCCAGGATTTCCAGATTACCCCACAAGATTGAAGAGGGATTGAGACCAAACTTTTCAGCGATAGCAAAAATTGTATCGCCTTTCTGCACCTCGTATGTAGTCATTTCAAAACGAGGGCGGCTGGGTAAAATCGTGTGCAGTTGTGCCAGGCGGGTTACGCCGGATACCGAAGCAGAAGAATCGGGAGGGGCAAATAAAGGCGCGTCCACTTTGGGTGTTGCCGTAGGAAGCGGCGCAGCCATTGCAGCGGTCTCAAAACTGGATACATCACCCTTTAAATAAAAACTTCCCATCACCCAAACAACCATCAAAATTAGGGCAATAGAAGCCAACCCGGTTCCAACGCGTAAGGATACTTCTCCCAGGCCCATGCGGACCAGACCTTCCCAGAAATAACTCCAGTTCTTACTGGAACTGGGTTTGGTTTCGGGAACAGTTAGGTTTTCAACTTCGGAATCGGCAGGGAACCGCTGGTTCGATGTCGATGATTCATTCATTCTTTTTATTCCTCAATGTTTACGCCTGCAAAGCAACGGATTGGACAATTCAATCACCTGTCCATTTAAAGAAACTTCACATCAGGCCACATCGTAAATCGGAAACCGTTAATCTTCAAAGAAATTGTTCTTTTAGGCTTATCTACCAATACAGGTGTTCGCAACACCAAATTCGACTATAACACAACCAATATTTTCGGTCAAGCATCGTTCACCAATTTGATGAACAGATGAGAATTTCCTTAAGCAGGTTTATGGGTCTTATGCTCTTTTGCAGCGCGGGAATAAGGAATGAGCAAGAAAAAGCCAATGGCAATAATCACCTGGCCGATTTCCACCCCGCGAGCCTGTAACCCACCAAAATAGGGCACACCCGGTAATGGGTGGCTGCCGATTCCAAAAATATCTGCCATACCGGTAAAGATTGCGATTAAATAGCCGGTCGCGACCAGCCGCAATCCAATATCAGCCGCAATACTTGGCTGCTCATCTTTCCACATTGCCATCATGGAAATATAGCCGCCCAGGCAAATAAATGCCAGACCGATCAAAAAGACCGCAATTTGAACAAAACCAATCACGGGACTGCGATCCAGGCCAAATAAGCCAGGACGTGTCCCAATCAAAAAAATTAAAAAACCAGCCAGGGTTAACCCCAGGCCAAAACGAACACGCCGTCGGGAATAGCGAAGCGAATTCCGCTTCCCAGTCACAGGTTCATTCTGGGCTTTTGTTTGTGTTTGAGGATTTGAACTCATTCAGGTAGTGTATTTTCCAAATGCCGCCGCCAGTTCCCTGAAAAGATTCCATCGATATCTTCAGGCGCATAACCGCGTTCAGACAACATCGGGGCTAATTTTTGCAGGTCGGCAATGGTGTCGATTTCAAGAGGCACCGCTGGCCAACCAAAACCGCCATCATAATCTGTGCCAATCGCGGTATGCCGGGCACTTCCGGCCAACTGGCAAACATGATCGATATGATTTAAGTACATTATAAGCGAAACTTGCTCGCGGGGGTCAGTATTTTTCCATCCCGGCAGTAAAAACCGGTTAAAAGGCATTAACCCAACCAGACCATCCCGTTCAAACAAGCGGCGCAAGACGTGGTCAGATAAATGCCGTTTTACCACATCCCCATACAATAATGCGGATGCGTTGGCATGGCTGCAAACAATCGGCCCTGGGTAGCGGTCCAGGGCTTCCAACGCCGCCTCTTCGGACATGTGCGCAATATCCAGCGTAAGCCCCAACTCAGCCATCATTACCAGAAGACGCTGGCCTTCACGAGTAAACGGTCCTGGCTCGTATGTGCTGCCGCAAAACCGCGTACCTGCCCATACTGGCCCCAAAATGCGCAAACCGCGCTCCCACCATTCCACCAACTCCGCCGGATCAGCAATCCCTTCCGCGCCTTCCATCAAAAATACAAGCCCCGTAGGGTGTGGATTTTCTACCGGGTCAGCGAGAGTCTGCTCCCAGGGAGCTAGCACAGCAGATAGATCAGCACGAGATCGTACCAGGCGGAATTTATCCGGAGATTCATCGCACATCCGCTCGTACAGGTCGGCCTGCATGCTCAGCACTTTATGGCCTTCCACAGGGTTTCGATATACCTGATTTTCCCAGGGTCCGGAGGCGTGGTGTTTCGGCATGGCAAACAATGTCGAAAAAACAATTGCCACCTGTCCACGCTGGTATTCAGGCCAGCCCAATAAAGCATGGCCATTTAAGTTCGGCATTTCGCCATCCTGCTCTAAACGGCGTGTTTCATAAGCCGAACGGCGGTAATCACGCCCAAAAGTGAGCATGGAATAAGCCAGATCTTCGTGCGCATCAATCACAAAAGGCATGGCGGGTATTCCTCAAAGGAGAGCGCACCAAACTGGTGCGCTCTCATCATTTCATAGTCAGCCAGAAGAATTACTCTTCGCTTTTCTCTTCGTCGTCTATAGCCTCTTCCAAGGCCATCCAGTCCATATCGGCGTAGGCCATGGAATCAACCCGGCGCAGGCTCAAACCAACGCGATGATTCTCGGGGTCAATCTTGATGACGCGCAGAGTAACCACATCGCCTTCTTTGAGGACCTCTTTGGGGTGCTCGATGCGTTTTTCGCTGATCTCAGAGATATGGATCAAACCTTCCATATCGTCTTCAATGCGAGCAAAAGCGCCGAACTTGGTCAGGCGGGTGATGGTGGCTTCAATCAGTTGGCCAACCTGGTATTTTGCTACGCGAGCATTCCAGGGATCTTCCAAAAGCTGGCGGATCGAAAGGCCAATGCGCTTCTTGTCGCGATCAACCGAAATGATCTTAACTTTGACTTCCTGCCCAACCTTGAGAACCTCGCTGGGATGCTGAATGCGGTCCCAGGAAATTTCAGAAAGGTGAACCAGGCCATCAGCGCCGCTGATATTAACGAAAGCGCCAAATTCAGCCAGGCTGGTAACGCGGCCGCTGCGAATTTCGCCTTCTTTCAACTCGTCAATCACACGTTCCTTGATTGATTCGCGGGTTTCGGTACTGGCAGCCCGCTCGGAAAGAATCAGGCGGCGGCGTTCGCGATCCACTTCGATGATGCAAACATCAATATCTTCGCCGATCATTTTGCCCCAGCGCTGTTCGGGTGATTCCCCGGACATGCCAGCGCGGCGGGAAAGGCTAATCTGCGAAGAAGGTACAAAACCACGCAGGCCGCCAACCGGGACGATCAAACCGCCCTTGTTGTAGCCAACGATCTTAGAATGGAAGGTTTCCTTGGAGCTCAGGAGAGTGTCGGCATCAAGCCAACTCATCTCTTCACGCGCCCGCACGTAGGAAAGAACCAAATTCCCGTTTGAATCTTCGGGATTGATCACGTAAACAGGGATTTCCTGGCCAACTTTCAATGCAGCCAGTTCATCAGCAGGAATCTGCTCGAACTCTTTACCACTGATAATCCCTTCGGATTTGGTTCCCACACTTACGAGGATCTGACCAGGGGTAATGCTGGCAACCATACCATTGCGGATTTCACCCTGAGAAGGAAAGTCAATACCAAGACCTTCTTGTTCTAACAGGGAGGCCATATTATGTGCTTCAACCTGGTTATTCTCGGGCGTCACCCCCTGCTCGAGTTGGGCGTCGTTTTGGTCCATACGTTCTAGTACTCCAATAGAAAAAGATTATCACCCATTATAAAGGTGATTGCCGATCTTGACAACCCTCGGCAATAGGGCATCAAACCATAATATTATACACCAAAATTGTCCCGTTTAGGGCGGTTGATTTTGACAAAGCCGCGCTCTTTCAATGTTTTTTCTTCTTTTTCCGCTGCACATCTACGTTTGCGTCTGATTTTGCACTGGTTGCTGCCGCACCGCCTTCACCACGCTCACGTTCCACACTCGCCGAAGCGCTGCGGCTTGGCCGGTATGTAAACATGCGCGACACAACCCCACCGCGAATATCCACCAACAGGGCTGAGAACATCTCCGAAGCTTTGCTCTTATACTGCACCAGCGGATCACGTTGAGCGTACGCTTCCAAACCAATCGACACACGCAGCGCATCCACCCTGGTCAGATAATCAACCCATAATTGTGAGATCACACTCAAGAGCACTTCGCGATAGATTTCATTTTGCAAACGAGTCCCTAACACATCAATGATCTTGCGTTGATCTTCGCCAGGAATTTCCGCCAGTGGTGTGGCAGAAAGCTCTTCCAGTCGTTCCGCGCCTAATTCATCGGCCAACCCTTCTTTCAAGCGCCCATCTAGCTGCCCTAAGGTTGAGCCGGTTTGGAATAATCGGCCAAATTCAAAGCGTCCCCAGAGAATGCGTAAAGCGGTTTGCGCACCATGCAAATGCTCCAGCACATCGTCAATCAACTCATTGGCTTCCTTGCCATCCAGTAATTTTGCAGCCAAAAAGACATACGTGAAGCGGATCACCCGCTGACGGCCGCGCTTATGGGTTTTGCGGTCAAAGGTCAGCTTGCTGCCTTCCATCATCATCAGCAGCAAAGAAATTAAACCATTCTCATTGATCTGGCCGCCCTCCGCCTTTTCAAACAAGGCTTCCAGGTCACGGTTGATCTGTCCATTTTCACCTACATGGCGGTCAATTCGCCGCACAAACGCATTTTCAACTTCCTGCATGACCGCATCGGCGATATCAGCCCATTCCAGACCTTGCAGCTGGCTTGCTTTCAATGTCCAATCTTCAACGCGGCGTTCCATTGAACCAATCAGGCGTGCAACCTGGATACTGGCAACAGCCTGGGTCACCTGCTGACGCACCGCATCCGCGACATCCTCGTCGCCATCTGGTAAGCGTCGTAGTTGATCCGGAGAAAGACGCAGGGATGTACGAACCAACGCAGACAGCTCATCCAACAGTTCCTGCGGCCGGACAGGACCACCCTCGCCGCCAACCCGATCATCCAGTCCTTCAAAGAAGGTATCGATCGTTTCCATGCGTTCATTCCGCTGCTGATCCAGGGCGTCTTCCGTGCGGTCCAACATGGCCTCGGTGGTCCGCACAATATGATCACGTTCCCCTTCCAATGCACGGCGGGCAATATCCACCAGTTTTTCCTGCAAAACAGCAAACGACATCTGTTTTTCTGGCAGGGTCTTCCGCAATTCTTCCAGGATCAACCGGATGGTGAACGATGGGTACGCCAACCCTTCAACCTGAATGGTCGGTTGAATTTCATCCAGGTAAGCCAACAGCTTCCAGGGACCTTCCTCATCATTCAACGCGCCAGGAACACGGCTGCGGATGGTCTCCTGCAGCATGGTTTCCACATCTTCGGTTAAGTCTTCCTTGGTAAACACACGGTCGCGCTGCGCATAAATGCGTTTGCGCTGCATGTTCAAGACATCGTCATATTCCAGCAAATGCTTGCGGACGTCAAAGTTGCTGCCTTCCACGCGGGTTTGCGATTGTTCCACAATACGAGCCACCAGGTTGTTCTCTAACGGCATACTTTCATCAATATTCAACCGTTTGAGCAAATTTTCAACCTGTGCACCGCCAAACAGGCGCATCAGATCGTCTTCCAAAGAGAGGTAGAACCGCGAAGAGCCAGGGTCACCCTGGCGAGAAGAACGACCGCGCAGCTGATTATCGATGCGGCGGGCTTCATGGCGTTCCGATCCAATCACATGCAGGCCGCCCAATTCGCGCACCCGGCGCATTTCATCCATATACTGCAAAAAGGCCTTAATCGAATCGGTATAAATGCCATATTGATCGGGTGAAACCTGCTGCAGCACTTGCAAGCGCTGTTCATTGGTCATGTTATATGGGTCCACACCCACACGGCGCATAACCCGGATTACATCGCGAAGGATATCTTCATCCAGTTCGCCGCCCAATTTAATGTCAACGCCGCGGCCGGCCATATTGGTCGCAATCGTAACCGCGCCAAAAGCGCCTGCTTTGGCAATAATTTTCGATTCCTCATCATGCTTGCGGGCATTCAAAACCTGGTGTGTAATGCCGCCCTGCAAAACCTTGCTCAAACGCGGCAAATCTCCTTCAGTCAAATTGAACAACCGGGCAAGAATGCTTAAGTTGGCCGGATCTTCGGGATTCATACTGCTCATGCCCAGGGGACGGGCAAAGTTGCGCAGTTCACCGACATTTAATTCCGGCAAAGATTTATTTAAGAACTGCAGTTCCGGAATCGCCGTTTCGGTCATCTGGCGGTTGTTTTTATCCAGCCAGTATTGGCGCACTAACATTGTCTGGGTTAAACGCCGCAATAATTCTGGCTGCAAGCGTTGCGAAAGCCGCTCCGAATGCTCCACTGAGGTTGTACCAACCAATTGCGGCCGCCCTAAAACATGGTAGCGTAAAATCTCTTCCGTAATCGCACGGATTTTTGCTTCTTCCGAGCGGTAAATCACATCTGGGTAATCTTTTCGCCGCCAATAAGCCGGCTGCTTTAAGGGATCAACTTTGCTGGCATAATAGGTTTGCTTATAACCCAATTCATCCTTTGAGTTAATCTCAACCAGGGAACCGCCCTCCCGTAAGGCGTTATATTCAAGATTGGTGGTAATCGGCAGCACTTCCAGCTTGTAAATCTTATGAAACTCTTCCGACTCTGTTAGAGCTGTACCGGTCATCCCTGCCAATTTTTCATACATGCGGAAATAGTTCTGAATGGTAATGGTTGCATAGGTAATGTTTTCAGCCTCAACCCGCACCCCCTCTTTGGCTTCAACAGCCTGGTGCAGCCCTTCTGACCAGCGCCTGCCGGGCATCAAACGGCCGGTAAATTCATCCACAATCACAACTTTGCCGGCCTGCACAATATAATCTTTATTGCGCTTGAATAAAAACTGGGCTTTTAAGGCCTGTTCCAAATAACCCAAAACACGGGCCTGCTCTGGACTGATATCCTCAGGACGATCCGGATCACCCAGGGCCATATCGAGGAGTTCTTCCACATGCGCTTCACCAACCTCGGTCAGCGTTACCGTACGGTCGCGTTCATTAATTTCATAATCTTCTTCTTTGAGCGCCCGAACCACCTGCGCCATGCGCACGTACCATTCCGCTTCATCTGCAGCCGGGCCTGAAATAATTAATGGTGTCCGCGCTTCATCGATTAAGATATTATCCACTTCATCGACGATAGCAAAATAATGTCCGCGTTGAGACCGGTCACTCAAACGGCTGGTGAGGTTATCGCGCAAATAATCAAAGCCAAATTCACTGTTGGTGCCATATGTTACATCAGCTCGATACGCTTCTGCCCGGTCCACCATCACCAGTTGGTGCTGGTCTTCAAACGGAGAGGTTTTTTCCAGGTCCACCAGGAAGGCCTTCTTGCCATTTTCAGTGCGGGAAGCCATCTGCAGAACACCCACCGTCAAACCCAATGCTTTGTAAATTGGCGCCATCCAACGCGCATCGCGGCGCGCCAGATAATCATTCACCGTGATTAGATGAACGCCTTTCCCCGTCAGCGCATTAAGGTAAACCGGCAGGGTTGCAACCAGAGTCTTCCCTTCACCAGTACGCATCTCAGCAATTTTGCCCTGATGCAGCACCATACCACCCATCATCTGCACATCAAAATGGCGCAGGCCAATAGTACGCTTGCTTGCCTCGCGGACCGCAGCAAATGCCTCTACCAGCAGGTCATCCAGAGTTTCCCCTTCAGCCAGCCGCGCACAGAATTCCGTGGTCTTCGCTTTTAATTGTTCATCGGTTAACGCCTCAAAGGTCTTTTCCAGGGCATTGATTTGGTCCACTGTCTCGGCCAGGCGTAAGATTTCTCGTTTATTGGGGTCACCCGCAATCGCACGAATGATTTTTTGAAACATACATTCACCCTTTCTGGTGAAAAATTATAGCATAAGCAAGACATTTTCTAGCAACAGGCTGTATAAAATAAAACCGGCCAATCTTATACGATCGATTAGCCGGTTCGATTTGTAATGATTTTGACTAGATGTGAATGGAATGCCCTTCCGCACTGTGAGCGGCTTCCATCAAGACCTCGCTCAAGGTCGGGTGCGCATGCACATTGCGGGAAATTTCCGCAGTAGTCAACTCCATGCGCTGCGCCAGGGTTAATTCTGGCAATAATTCAGACACATCCGGGCCAATCATGTGCGCCCCTAATATTTCGCCGTACTTTGTGTCTGTAATGATTTTTACAAATCCGGCATAGTCACCCAGGCCAAGCGCTTTTCCATTCGGCTGGAATGGGAACCTGCCTACCTTGATTTCATAGCCCTGCTCCTTCGCCTGGGCTTCCGTCAAGCCAAAGGAAGCAACTTGCGGCTGGCAGTAGGTTGCCCGCGGCATCATGCGGTAATCCAGCGTGATGGTCTCCACGCCGGCAATGTTTTCTGCGCAGACCACAGCCTGCGCTGAAGCTACATGAGCCAGTAAGAGTTGGCCGGTAACATCCCCAATCGCCCAGATACCAGGAACATTGGTCGCCATCCGTTCATCAATTTGAATGAAGCCGCGATCGGTTAACTTAACGCCTACTTCTTCCAAACCCAGATCATTGGAATTTGGCTTGAAGCCAATCGCCACCAGTGCTTGTTCCGCCTGAATGGTCTTTTCAGCACTGCCGTCACTGACTTTCACCACAACACCTTGTTCAACGGCTTCAACCGAGAGCACCCGGTGCCCCGTCAGTAATTCGATCCCGCGTTTTTGGTAGGCCTTGGTTAATTCGGCTGAGACTTCCTCATCTTCCAGCGGCAGAATGCGCGGAAGCATTTCAACAATGGTTACTTTGGTGCCGTACGAGTTCCAAATGGTGGCAAATTCAACACCAATTGCACCCGCGCCAATAATGACCACGGATTCTGGCCGTTTGGTTTGCAAGATTGCCTCAATATAGGTCAGCACTTTCTCGCCATCAATTTTTACCCCAGGAATCAAGGCCGAACGTGCTCCTGTGGCAATAATGATGTTTTTGGCGTTAAGTTCCTGCACCTTGCCGTCTTCCATTGTGACAGCCACTTTGTCTTTGGCGGCCAGTTTGGCGGTTCCCATGAAGACATCGATCTTATTTTTCTTCATTAAGAAACCAACCCCGCTGGTCAACCGTTTGGAAACTTTGCGGCTGCGGTCCACAGCTGCGGCATAATCTAATTTAAGATTATCAAAGGAAATACCAAACTCAGCTGTTCTTTCACGCAGGGTATGCGCCAGCTCGGCATTTTTCAGCAGTGCCTTTGAAGGGATACATCCCACATTCAAACATACCCCACCCATCCACTGTTTATCAACAATGGCCGTTTTTAATCCCAATTGGGAAGCGCGAATAGCAGCCACATAACCGCCTGGGCCTGCGCCAATCACTACCACATCGTAATCACTCATAGGGTCCCTCTTTCAACGTTTTGTCTTTCGGCCTAACTTGGCCGCTTGATGTTAAAAATTCAACTATCTTTTCAAGCTCTGGCTTTAATTTTACCTGATTTCACTTTTTTCACTTACGCTGCCAGGAAAAAATGCAAAATTTCCTTATACAACTTAAGTCCAATTTTCCAGCGTGTCCACAATTTTTGCCAGGAAACCATCACCAGAAGCGCCGTCCAGAATACGGTGGTCAAACGTTAGAGAAAGGTATACCATCGGGCGAACTGCGATGGCATCCCCTTCAACCACCACAGGGCGTTTTTGGATCGTGCCAACACCCAAAATGGCACACTGCGGTTGGTTAATTACCGGCGTAGCAAACAGCGAACGCCCCACGCCATGATTGGTGATCGTGAACGTGCCACCGCGAACTTCGTCTGGCGTCAGGCGGCGCGAGCGTGCCCGCTCAGCCAGGTCGTTAATCGCGCGCGCGGTTCCCAGCAGAGACAGGCCATCTGCTGCACGAATCACTGGCACAATCAACCCTTCATCACCCAGAGATACCGCGATACCAAGATTTATCGCACCATGAACAACGACGCCCTCATCGCTCCAGGAAGAGTTAACAATTGGATATGCTCGCAAAGCAGCCACCGTGGCTGCCGCGAAATAAGCAGTGTAGGTCAGGTTGATCCCATCCCGGGCAAAGGCCGCTTTATTGGCTTCGCGATGAGCCGCTACCCGCTTGAGATCTGCTTCCATTACCGTTGTAACATGCGGTGCGGTGTGCTTACTGTGCACCATATGTTCCGCAATCGATTTGCGCATACTGCTGTGCGGAATCAGCCGGTCACCCGGCAAGGCAGGAGCTGGAGATGCCGGTACTGCCGGTTTCGCGGGCAAAGAAGGTTGCGGCAGCGGGGCTGCCGGAGCAGCCGCTGGAGGTTTGCCCTGCGCAAAGACCAATTCGGTCGGGCGGAATAAATCACCTTCACCAGGCGTTTCCCAGGCAGCCGGCTCAGCAGCCGCAGCGGGTTTAGACCCACCCTCAAGGAAATTCAAAACATCCTTTTTGGTAATCCGGCCTGCTTCACCTGTGCCCTGCACCTGGGCCAGATCAACATTCTTTTCCCGCGCCAATTTAGCAACCACCGGTGAAATAAACCCTAAATCCCGGTCGCGGCCAGCCTGCAGCACAGCTTGGGCGGCAGGGGCTGCCTGGACAGCTGCCGCCGGCGCAGGTTTGTGTAAATCCACCACCCCGCCTCCGGCTGGAGCGATTTCGCCTGGCTGGCCAATCCAGGCAATGATCGTACCCGCTTTAACCGTTTCACCCTCCGGAACCAATATTTTCAACAAAGTTCCGGCAGCCGGGCTGGGAATTTCAGACGACACTTTGTCAGAATCGACTTCTAACAAAGATTCAAATTCATCAATCGCTTCGCCTTCTTTTTTTAACCAGCGGGCGACTGTGCCTTCAACAACCGATTCGCCCAATTGGGGCATAATGACTTGGGTGGGCATAGGATTCTCCCTTCAAAGAAGTGGAAAGTGGAAAGTGGTGAGTGGCGAGATTCATTGTGCGCATCCACGAGTAGAAAGCCGATTAATCAATCCTGATAACATCCTTTGTAATTCATAAATAGATGCTTGAATTGAAGAGGTTTCTTCATGATTGATCCAACCAATTTGATTGGCAATAATTAATTGGGTCTCTAACTCAGCCGATGAACCTCGTGAAATGTACAGGAAACGGATAAAATCCTTGGTTTGATTTCTTGCCTGCCCTTCAGCAACATTCGAAGGTACTGAAATCGCTGCTCTGCGCATTTGGGAGGTCAAACCAAATACCTCGCTATTCGGAAATTTTCCTGTGATCAAATAAATCTCTTTTACCAAGGCAATACCTTTTTGCCAGACGATAAGGTCTTGGTAGCTTTTGACAACTGCAATAGCTTTATTTTTTTCCACGGTGATATCCTTTATGGTATTCTTTTGACCGCAATCATTTATTTGAGTCCAAAATATTCCATTATTGAAATTTCTTTTCTCTCGATTTGTGTTTTTGAAATATTTAGCACTCCGCTTTCTTTGCTAATCACTCACCACTCGCTACTCACCACTTACCACTCAAAAAGCTGCCAACTTCCGCATCGCTTCCGCAATCTTTTGCGGATTCGGCATGAACCAATCCTGCATGGGATGGCTGAACGGCACAGCCGGGACATCCGGTCCGCAGAGCCGCCGAACCGGCGCATCCAGGTCGGTGAAGGCTTCATCCGCAATGATCGCAGCAATTTCGCCACCGTACCCGCCGGTTAAATTATCCTCATGGACAATTAAAGCCTTGCCGGTTTTTCGCACCGATTCCAGAATGGTTGCCTTATCCACCGGGTAAAGCGTGCGTAAATCCACCACCTCTACATCGATTCCTTCCGATGCAACCGTCTCTGCAGCCTGCAAGGTGTAATAATGCATCATTCCGTAGGCATAAACGGTCAAATCGCTGCCGGTACGGGATACTTTGGCCGGTCCAATCGGAACAACAAAATCTCCCTCCGGCACTTCTCCGCGGATCAGGCGGTATCCCTTTTTGGGTTCCAGATAAAGAACTGGATTTGGATCGCGAACCGCTGCCTTCAATAATCCCTTGGCATCATAAGGATTCGAGGGGGCAACCACCTTTAATCCTGGATTATGGGCAAAAAATCCTTCTATAGATTGTGAATGGTATAACCCGCCGCCAATTCCGCCGCCGTACGGTGCACGGATCACCATTGGCACAGTCCAATCACCATTCGAGCGGTAGCACATCTTTGCCGCCTCAGAAACAATCTGGTTAAAAGCCGGATAGATAAAATCCGCAAATTGGATTTCGCAAATTGGGCGCATGCCGTATAAAGCTGCTCCAATCCCTACGCCAACAATTGAAAGCTCAGCTAGCGGAGAGTCGATTACCCGATCCTCGCCATATTTATCAAACAATCCAACGGTAGCCCGAAAGACACCACCGCGTTGGCCCACATCTTCCCCAACAATGAACACGTTCTCATCACGTGCCAGCTCTTCATCCATCGCCTGACGGATCGCTTCAACCAGGGTGATTTCAGCCACGGCGCACCTCCTCAGCATAAACCGGATAGAAAGCTTCTTCTACATCAGGATAAGGTGCATTTTCTGCATACTGGACTGCATCATCCACCATTGCCTTGGCATTAGCTTCCATTTCCTCCAGCCGCTTTGCATCCAGCAAACCTTCTTTTTCCAGTATTTGCCTACCAATCAGAAGTGGGTCCTTCTTTTTATGTTCTTCAACCTCATCGCGGGAACGGTATGTACGATCATCATCATCCGAGGAATGAGGCGTAATGCGGTACATTTTTGCTTCGATTAAGGCCGGTCCGCGGCCAAGCCGGGCGTCCTCCGCCACTTTTGCCACCGCCTGGTAAACCGCAAACACATCCGTACCGTCCACCTGAAAACCGTTCAAGCCCAAACCGCAAGCTTTATCAGCCGAACTGGGCACTGCCATTTGTTTTTCGGGGGGAACGGAAATCGCGTACTGGTTATTTTCCACCATAAAGATCACTGGCAGCCGGTGAATCGCCGCCCAGTTCACCGCCTCATACCATTCACCTTGCGATGTGGAACCTTCACCGATGGTGGTCAAAACCACTTTATCCTCTTTCCGCAGCTTGATCGCCAGACCAATCCCTGAGGCATGGGGGGATTGGGTTGCTACTGGCGCTGAATGGCTGACCACATTGGCCCGTTTTAAGCTCCAATGACTGGGCATTTGCCGGCCACCTGAATTCGGCTCTTCCCGTTTGCCCATCAGGCTCAGCACAAACTCTCGCGGGGTATAACCAACCGCCAGCATTAAGGCTAAATCCCGGTAATACGGCACAACCCAATCGAAGCCGCGCCTTAATGCATAAGCAGCGCCAACCTGAGCTGCTTCCTGGCCAATCCCAGAGATGTGAAAAGCAATCTTACCCTGACGGTGCAGCACCCAGGCGCGTTCATCCAGGCGTCGCGACAGCAGCATCATCCAGTACATCTCCAACTTCGTATCATTGGACAATTCCATATACGCGTCTCCTCCTTTTGAGATTATTGGACGAAATCCGGATGTTCATATTCCTTCGGATAATCACCCACAACGGAAATGAATCCTATTAAATTGTTCGATGCAAAATCAGCTTACAGGTTGCACATTTCCAATCACTTCAAGCATTTCCTGATTGGTCATAAACTTAAAATCTTCTAAACCCAGCCGCTGTGCTCGATTTCTTTCTTCTTCTTCCAATACCAGCAGATGGTCTTTCGTCACTACCGGGTGTCTTAATTGACGAATTGCATCCAGCAATTGAGCATCTGAAAATAAAACCGGACTGGTCGTTGTTTGCAAATATTGCAAAATAGCCTTGGCACCATTCGCACCGTCTTTTCGGGCAATCCCGACCAACCCCTGGCTGGCATTACGAGACCATCCTGCAACAAATACACCCTCAAGGGGCTGTTTTCGTTCAATATGATAAGCCTCATAGGATTCCCCATCGACCGGGAAGCGTGGTTCTGGATTTTTATCGAATTCCGAATTATGAACGGGCAATCCCAACTTATCATCCACCTTATCACCAATAGCAAAAATCACCGTATCCACGTCCAGATAATGATAAGCCCCCAAACCTTTCGCTTTCACTTGCCCATTCATTGAAACCAAGGTGTTGGCTTCTAATTCTAAGCCAGTCACCTGATGATTCTCATTTCCCAAAATTCGTACCGGTGACGCCATAAAATGCAAGGTAAAGTGAGTATTCGAGGGGATACGCACCGCCTTTTCTAAAGCGTTCCGGACAGTATCTTTTGCTACCTGCGGATGCTGTCCTAAGGATTGCATTATATGAGACACGCGGTCAATCTCGTGCTCGTAAGCATCAATATCCAAATTCGCAATCACCGTTTCCATTTCGCGGCGGTCAAACTTCACCTCGGCAGGTCCTCGCCGGGCAATTGCAGTGACTTCATCTACTTTCAATTCCGAGATTAAGTACCGGGCAATATCCATCATGACATTGCCAACCCCAATAATTGCCACTCGTTTTCCAATGTTCAATTTTCGCTGGCTGAAAGGAGGCAATTTGTTATAATGATAGACAATATCCTTCGCATGATATACACCGGCCAGATCTTCCCCCTCCAACCCCAACCACTTGGTACCTTGGGCCCCCGCCGCCACAAGGATGGCTTCAAAACCCAAATATCGCAATTGATCCAAAGAAAAATCGGCATTCTGGCCGATTTTTACCATCCCGTAATAATCCACCTCGGGCATCGACAAAATTTGACGAAACTGGGCACGCAGCCCCGCTTTCATCCGGATTTTTTCCGGGTAAATTCCATATTCAGCCAGCCCCCCTGGTTTAATATCCCGGTTGAATACGACCACGCGCACACCCTGGCTGGCCAATTCCTTAGCAGCAAAAAGGCCTGCCGGGCCTGCTCCAACCACTGCGACAACACGTTTAGGTTGATCACTCATGTGTATTCTTCCCCGAAGGTGCAATTATGATTATGTTGATTAATTATACCCGTTTTTGTTTTCCAAAAGAAACAGGTTGTGCTATATTCCTTAGTATGTTCAGTGAAACGGAGTCGCAAAATGGTTGAACCCACAAACACATCTCCTACACCAACATCGACACGGCCTAAACGCCGGTTTCAATGGATTCATCTACAAAAAATTGGTCCGGCATTTTGGACCTTTTCCAGCATCCTTTCGTTAGCAGTTAATTTAATTTTATTTGGTATCATCATTGCTTTAGCCAGCCAATTATTCGAGATAAAAAGGCTGGTGTCAACCCAATTGATTGACGGATTATATGATAATTTTGTCTTAATGGACCAGGCACATATCCGCACTGTGATCCCGGTACGGGATCAAAAAGTTCGGGCAAATTTTACATTAAAAATTGAAACCCCGACAACGGTGCGGTTAAGTCAGGATACGGTTCTTTCCAATGCCATTGTTTCGCAGCTTTCTACTGGGGGGTTGACGATCTACAACGCTCCAGCCGAAATTGTCTTAAAAGCGGGTACCGAATTACCGATCTTACTCAATTTGGAGGTTCCGGTAGATCAAGAAATTCCGGTTAACCTGGATGTAAATGTGGATATTCCTTTAAAGGATACCGAGCTGCACCAACCCTTTGCCGGGCTGCAAGAAGTTGTTGCGCCTTACCGCACCATGATGAACGATTTACCTGATTCCTGGGCAGAAACTTTTTGCGGTCCCCAACCTGCCCCCCTATGCCTGTGGTTATTTTCCGGAAAATGAGGAGACAAGATGCCTGATTCAATCACCCGCCTTACCCTCGAGAACGGTCTAACCATCCAGTTAAAAGAAATACATACGGCACCCATCATCAGCCATTGGGTCTGGTACCGGG
>JAJUJY010000228.1 GCA_029265085.1 Chloroflexota bacterium | reverse complement strand
TGCTTTCTTTTTCTGTCTACCCGTTGGGGTGCACTTCAGATTTCCGCTCCCTGTTTTGTCGTTACTCTTCTTTGCGAGGAGTTTCTACTGGAACCAAAGCCTTTCTACGTGGGGTAAACATCAGCAATACCCCCTTCCAAATCAAACCGAAAAGCCCAAAGACCGGCACCAATGCCCAGTCAATGACTTCATTAAAATTTGCAAACCCTTGCGCAACCCACACAAGAACCGGGCGGAATTTTTGCAAAAATTTTGAATGTGCGTATGCCAAAGAAATCAATATAGTTCCAATGGAAATTCCAAAGCGAAGCCAATCATTGACCTCAATCCCGGTAAACTCTGACACCAGCAATTCAACTCCAATATTTAATACCAGGATATAGGCTGCAGTCTTAAGTACTGGCTCCCTTTCAACTGCATAACTAAACCAACCCGCTGCAAATCGCATAAACAAAATACCAATAGCGACCCCAAGCAAGACAACCCACAATTTATCTGATAGCGAGATTGCCGCAACCACATTGTCCAGGCTGAAAATTAAATCAGTCATTTCAACCGTCAACACAACAGCCCAAAATGATTTGACCTCGCCCATTGGATGTGTGTGAGCATCGTTCTCGCCAGGTTCAGCCATGCCCAGGTTGTCAAAAGCAAGGCGCACTAAATACAAGGCTCCTAAGATTTTTAACCAGGGGTTTTGCACAATCAGACTGGCAACCAATAACATCAGGCCGCGGCCCAGATAGGCACCTAATAAACCAACTCGCAGGGCAGCAGTACGTTGGTTCCCCAGAACTCCGTGCAAGCGATCTCCGATTTTTTGCAGTGATTTTGGCCAGTTTATTCGTTTATCATCAGGCAAATGCGTCACCATTGCACCTAAAACGGCCGCATTGTCAATGGACAAGATTCCTTCCAAAAAGATCAATTGCAAAACAATGACAGGGATGGTCCAATCCATAAATAATCCTTTATGATCAAGAATTGCGTTCCAGAACAATATACATCTGATCAATCAGATGATTAAAGTGCCAAAATTCACTCGGCTGACTATTAAAATCACACAATTTTGTGACATGTCATAAAGCTGCTGCTTGATTTTAAATATTAATAAAATTAGTTTTGAAATTGTGAAAATTGACCGGATTCTAAACTAGCACGATTCAATATAACCAAACATCTTCCAGAAAATTCAATCATTCCTTCATCACGTAATGATCCTAATTCACGTGAGAGCGAAGGACGTGGAATATTCAACAGCTCTGCCCATTCTTGCCGATTAAAAGGCAGCTCGATCAGATCGGTATTTTGTTTTTTTGATTCTTCCAGTATCGTAAAGATAATCTTTTGTCGGATTGTTCGCAGAGAGAGCAGTGCAATTTTTTGATTTAATTTGAGGATTTTGTTGGAAAGAATCTTCATAAAATTCTGCAGCACCGTAGGCGATGCTAAACAAACATCCATGAAATCCTTCTTCGTAATGAATACGATCACAGAAACCTGATCGCCGTTCACAACAGACGCAGGATAATAACCGTGATCCGAAAATGCAATAACTTCACCAAAACTATCCCCTGGTCCTACACGATCAAGAATCACACCATTTCCGAAAAAATCATTTTTTTGAATATATATCTTGCCATTTAATAAGAACCCGATCACCTCGCACAGATCCCCCTCAAAGGCAATAATTTCTCTGGGCTGGAAACTCAAAGGTCGTAGAACTAGCCTGGATTGCAATCCGAGGAACTCGGCCTCAGATACACCTTCAAATAAAGAGTTGGATAGCAATATTTCGATCTTATTCATGGTGAATATCCGTTTCAAGTCGTAACATTTGTTACTTTATTATCTCACGTTTTGCACTACAATGTAGTTATTATCTGGATATATAGGATGGTTATTACCGTGATTAGAAAAATTATCGAAATCGATCAAGAAAAATGCAACGGCTGCGGTTTATGCGCAGAGGCCTGCCATGAAGGTGCTATCCAAATGATTAACGGGAAAGCTAATTTGATCAATGATGCATATTGCGATGGTTTAGGCAACTGTTTGCCCCAATGCCCAGAAAACGCAATCGCCCTGATCGATAGGGAAGCATTAGCCTATGATGAAGACCTGGTTAATCAAAGAATTGCCGTGCAATCTTCAGCAGGTTGCGCATGTCCTGGCACTCAATCTCGAATAATTGAACCAGTGATCGATTCGAAGCCAATTCTTAATCTCAAACAAACAATGGTCCAACATTCAGAATTAAAGCAGTGGCCAGTTCAAATAAAATTAGTAAACATCCGCGCCCCCTATCTAGACGGCGCGCACATATTAATTGCGGCTGATTGCACCGCTTTTGCTTATGGGAATTTCCATCAAGATTTTATTCGGGGCAAGGTTACATTAATTGGTTGTCCAAAATTAGACGACAACCAATATTACATGGAAAAATTTTCAGAGATCTTACAATTTAACAATATCAAAAGCATAACTGTCGTCCGGATGGAAGTGCCATGCTGCTCCGGGATTGTTAGCGCTGTAAAAAAGGCAATGCTCAATAGTGGCACGATTGTTCCTTACAACGAGATCATCATTTCCATTGATGGACAAATAATTACCTGAAATTTAGCACAACACCACTTTTGCACAACCCGGCATAGGGAGTTTTTCCTATGACCGGGTTGTGACAGAAATTATGACCATAATCCCTCCCAAGAATGCATTACCTTTGATAAACTACCTGATATTTCGAAATTTTCTCAATTTGAGCCTTATTGGAGAGTAAGAAAAAAATGCAAACAAACAAAATTGCTCTAATTACAGACAGCACTTGTGATATTCCCAGTCAATGGAGAGAGCAATACAACATTCAGGTGGTGCCATTAACCATTATCTGGGGCGACAGACAATTAATCGACGGGGTTGATATTTCCCCAGAAGAATTCTACCAACAACTACCACAGACCCCCTATCACCCGACAACCTCACAACCTTCTCCGCAATTATTTCAACAGGCATATCAAGCCGCAATTGAAAACGGGGCAAATGAAATCATTACTTTCACGTTAAGCAGCGCAATGAGCGGAACAATTCAATCTGCAAAACAGGCCGCAGAGAATATTTCAACTCCGATTCATTTTGTGGATTCCAAAACCAATTCAATGGGATTGGGGTGGCAGGTTATCGCCGCAGCACGTGCTTTAGAAGCCGGCAAACCCGTTGAGAAAATCTTAGAAATTGTCGAAAAAGCAAGGAAAAATATGGCGTACTACATTTCCCTGGATACGCTGGAATTTTTAGTGCGTGGAGGCCGGATGGGTGGCGCAGCCAAATTTATTGGCTCGCTTCTCAACATAAAACCATTAATTTATGTTAATCACGAAACCGGTCAGGTGGGTGCGTCAATACCTGCTCGGTCTAGAGTCCGTGCAATTGAGGGTTTATTTAAAGAATTCTTCAATCACGTCCAGACAGATTTGCCCTTGCATATTACAATTTTGCATAATGGAGCTTTAGAAGAAGCCGAAGCCTTGGCAGAACGTGTCCGACAAGAATTTAATCCGGTAGATTTATTTATTTCGTACACTTCCCCTATTCTAGGCGCACACACGGGTCCAAGAGCAATTGCCCTGTGCGGCTATGCCGAAGAAGCTTGTTGATATTTTTACCTTCTTATAACGCTATCAACGATGATTTGGAAAAGTATAAATATTTGCCAAACGATTCATACAATAAATGGATAAAATAAGTAATATCATCCAACGATTATAATTTCATCAGTCTGGGAGGATAATATGGCTACTCATCCTTTAGCAGGAAAACCAGCTCCACATGATGTATTAACCAACATCGAAGAACTTCTTGCAGCCTATTATTCAATAAAACCAGATCCGGCCAATCCTGATCACCGGGTTGCTTTTGGAACTTCAGGTCATCGCGGCACATCAACAAAAGCTACATTTAATGAATATCATATATTGGCCGTCAGCCAGGCAATATGTGATTACAGAAAAACGCAAGGCTACACTGGGCCGTTATTCCTTGGCAAAGATACACACGCCTTATCCGATCCTGCGCACCTGACAGCAATTGAAGTTTTTGCAGCCAACCAGGTGGAAGTGTATATTCAAGAAAATCAAGACTTTACACCAACGCCAGTAATTTCGCACGCAATTTTGACCTACAACCTCGGGCGAAAAGGCGGCTTTGCCGACGGCGTGGTAATAACACCTTCGCACAATCCCCCGGCAGATGGTGGGTACAAGTACAATCCGCCTTCCGGAGGACCAGCTGATACAGAAACAACCCAAATTATTCAGGATCTGGCCAACCAAATCCTTGCCAACAACCTTCAATCAGTAAAGCGGTTCCCAATTGAAAAAGCTCTAAAAGCTTCCAATGTTCACACTGTTAATTTCGCAACAGCATATATTCAAGACCTTAAGAAGGTAATTCAAATTGAGCAAATAGCAAATGCAAAAATCAAAATCGGGGTCGATCCGTTGGGCGGAGCGGCTGTCAATTATTGGGATCAAATTGCTGAATTATACGGTTTAAATATTGAAGTGGTTAATCGTGCTGTAGATCCAACCTTCTCCTTCATGACTCTTGACCATGACGGAAAAATTCGAATGGATTGTTCTTCCCCGTATGCCATGGCAAATCTAATTCAATACAAAGATCAATTTGATATTGCTTTTGGCAACGATCCAGATGTTGACCGGCATGGGATTGTCACACGAAGCGCTGGTTTGATGAACCCCAATCATTACCTTTCAACAGCAATTTATTACCTTTTCCAAAATCGTCCCGATTGGAAGGCTGACACAGCCATTGGGAAAACATTGGTCTCAAGCTCAATGATTGACAGAGTGGCAAAAGATATCAATAGAAAGCTATGCGAAGTTCCAGTTGGCTTCAAGTGGTTTGTTGACGGTTTACTTACCGGTGAATTTGGTTTTGGCGGTGAAGAAAGTGCCGGCGCATCATTCCTACGGTTGGACGGCACCGTTTGGACAACTGATAAAGATGGTATTCTGTTGAATTTATTAGCTGCTGAAATTCTTGCGGTAACGGATGCTGATCCCGGGGAACATTATGCTTCGCTAGAAAAACGCTTCGGTAAATCGTTCTATCAACGCATGGATGCACCCGCAAGTGCGTCGCAACGAAAAGTACTTGCCAATCTGAATGCCGGCTTAGTGCATGCTTCTAGTTTAGCTGGCGAGTCAATCCTGGACAAATTGACCCATGCGCCAGGGAATAATGCGCCCGTTGGAGGTCTGAAGGTGGTTACAAATAATGGTTGGTTTGCTGCCCGGCCTTCTGGAACAGAAAATATATACAAAATATATGCCGAAAGCTTCATTAGTGAAGACCATCTTCATCAAATTCAACATGAAGCACAAAACATCGTTTCAGATGCATTCCAAGCCGCCGGAATTTAACGAGATTGATCACCTTTGATTTTCTGAGCGCGATCGGTTGTTTGAATTGAAATATTTGCAACCCAGTTTGTTTTAATAAGCCGGTTATGATAAAAATGATTGGCTGTATTTTTATTTTCTACTACTTTATTTTGTTACCGGAGACTGAGCATGATCTTTGTAGATAACGCGAACCAAACAAAACCATATATCAATCTAGCTATAGAAGAACATTTGCTGCGCAATCTGGAAACAAACGATGATATCCTGCTGTTTTACATAAATGAACCTTCGATTATTATTGGACGGAACCAAAACACATTGGAAGAAATTAACCAAACCTACGTTGAAT